>NZ_JBDJPF010000032.1:0-72923 GCF_054957865.1 Streptomyces xingningensis | reverse complement strand
CCCCCCCAAACCGCGAAGCGGTGCAGAAACACTCCACACCCAGCCCTGACCCGCACTCGCTCCAACCCGCACCCGAAAACGGACGTACCCACCGGACCGCACCCCGAGGCGATCAACCGACCAACCTCACAAGGTGGTCCGCGGTCCGTCCGATTAGACTCGACCCCGGTCCGTACTCCGGCCCGTACTCTCACCCCTCTCCGACCGAGGAGCGCGCTCGTGCTTGAGGCAGTCTTTACCGCCCTGCTGGTTCTGGTCGCCGTTGGCGTTCTCGCGTTCGCCGGGCTGACTTGGAAGAAGCTGTACCAGGGCCAGCGCTGAGCCCTCCTTGTTCACCCTGTTCACCCCCTACAGAACAGATCGTCTGAGCTGAGTCCATGATCGAGATTCCTTCCGACCTCCACCGGGACCTGGTGCCCCTCGTTTTCCTGCTCGGCAAGTGGGAGGGCGCGGGCGTCGCCGACTTCCCCGGTGCGGAGAAGTGCAACTTCGGGCAGGAGGTCGTCTTCACCCACGACGGCCGGGACTTCCTGGAGTACGTCTCGCACAGCTGGGTGCTTGACGACAAGGGCAACAAGGTCCGTCCGCTGGAGACGGAGAGCGGCTACTGGCGGATCGACAAGGACCGCAAGGTCGAGGTCGTGATGATCCGCGACCAGGGCGTCGTCGAGGTCTGGTACGGCGAGCTGGCCGACAAGAAGCCGCAGATCGACATCGCCACGGACGCGGTCGCGCGGACCGCCGCCTCCGGGCCGTACTCCGGCGGCAAGCGGCTGTACGGATACGTCAAGGGCGATCTGATGTGGGTGGGCGAGAAGGCCACCCCCGAGGTGCCGCTGCGGCCGTATATGTCGGCGCAGCTGAAGAAGGTCCCGGAGGACCTGCAGACCTGGGCGCAGAACCTGCCGGATGACCTTCCGGATGGGGTCGCGTTCTACCGCCAGGACGGCACGCCCTACAACCCGTAGGAAGCAACACCTCTCAAAGCGCCCCGCGGGGGAAGTCCGGTCGAAGTCCGGCGCTGACCCGCAACGGTAGACGGAGCGACACGCTCCGTAAGCCCGATCACCTGCGGCGCGCGCAAGGCTCCTGACAACTCGCCGTGGACTGCGAGGGGAGGGCCCCCGCTACGGGACGCCCGTACGTACCCCGACACTCAGGCACACGGCCCGAGCGAAGGCGTACCGCCCGTGGCGACCATCAGCCAGGCCGCAGCACCCCGCAGACTGCCCCTGCCACCCTTGATCGCGGGGCTCGGGATCGCTCTCCTCGGTTCGCTGCTGTGCTGTGTGGGGCTCGGCTCCTCGGGCCTCGGCTGGTCCGAGGTGCTGCGGTATCTGCGCGCGGGACTGACCGGCGGGGAGATCTCGGCGGACGAGGTCTCCGCCTACGCCATCGTCTGGGAGCTGCGCCTTCCGCGTGCCCTGCTGGCCGTCGTGGTCGGCGCTGGGCTGACCGCCGTCGGGGTGGCCACCCAGGCGCTGGTGCGCAATGCCCTCGCCGACCCGTTCACCCTGGGCGTCTCCTCCGGCGCGGCCGTCGGCGCCAGTGCCGTGCTGCTCTTCGGGGTACTCGGTTCGCTGGGCGTCTGGGCCCTATCCGGCGCTGCCTTCGCCTCCGGGCTCGCCGCCATGGTGCTGGTCTACGCGGCGGCGCTCCCCCGTAGCCCGAAAGGCACGGGAGGTACCCCCATCGGGCACGGGCTGTCGCCGCTGCGGCTGGTGCTCACCGGCACCGCGATGTCATACGGCTTCTCGGCGATCACCACGCTGATGGTCTTCAGTGCGGACCGCGGGGACGCCGCCCGCTCGGCAATGATGTGGCTGCTCGGCAGCCTCGGCGGGGCGAGCTGGCAGTCGGTGCCGCCGGCGGCCGTTGCCGTGTTCGGCGGCCTCGGCTTTCTGCTGTGGTCGGCCCGTAGCCTGAACGTCCTGGCCATGGGGGACGAGACCGCCACCGCGCTCGGTGTGGCCCCGGAGCGGCTGCGGCGGAGGCTGTTTGTCGTCGCGGCCGCCGTCACCGGGGCCGTGGTCGCCGTCAGCGGGGCGATCGGCTTCGTCGGACTGATGGTCCCGCATGTCGCCCGGATGCTGGTCGGCGCCGATCACCGCCGGGTGCTGGCGGTGGCCCCGCTGCTGGGGGCGGTGCTGCTGGTCTGGGTGGACATCGTGTCGCGGCTGCTGCTGGCACCCATCGAACTGCCGGTCGGGGTGATCACGGCCGTGCTCGGGGTGCCTTGTTTTGTGCTTCTGATGCGGCGGCGCGGCTATGTCTTCGGGGGTGCCTGATGCGCGTCGATGTCGAAGGGCTGTCCGTGGAGATCTCGGGCGCCCGGCTGATCGAGGACATTCAATTGCACGCCGGGAGTGGGCAGTTCATCGGGCTCGTCGGGCCCAATGGCAGCGGGAAGTCCACCCTGCTGCGCTGTGTCTACCGCGCACTGCGCCCGGCCGCCGGGCGGGTGCTGCTGGACGGGGACGACGCCCATGCCCTCGATCCCCGCGAGGGGGCCCGGCGGTTGGCGGCCCTGCCGCAGGAGTCGGGCGGCGAGTTCGACTTCACCGTCGCCGAGGTGGTGGCCATGGGACGGCTGCCGCACCAGCGGGCGGCGGCCCGTACCACGGCGGCGGACACCGAGGCGTGCGCGGCGGCGCTCGACCGGGTCGGCGCCGCCCATCTCGCCGGCCGGAGCTTTCCGACCCTGTCCGGGGGCGAGAGGCAGCGGGTGCTGATCGCCCGCGCCCTGGCGCAGCAGCCCAGGGTGCTGGTGCTGGACGAGCCCACCAACCACCTGGACATCGCCCAGCAGCTCGAAGTCCTGGCGCTGGTACGGGAGTCGGGGCTCACGGTGCTGGCCGCGCTGCACGACCTCAACCTGGCCGCCACCCACTGCGACGCCCTGTGTGTCATCGCGGACGGCCGGGTCGTCGCCTCCGGCCCGCCGGACGCCGTGCTGACCGCCGGGCTGCTGGCCGAGGTCTTCGGCGTGCGGGCACACCGAGTGCCGCATCCGGAATCCGGCGCTCCGCAACTGCTCTTCGACCGCCTGCCCCGATGAGGACGCCCACCATGACCCGTACCGCCCGCTCAATCGTCGCTCTTTTCACCGCCGTTGCCCTGGCGGGCTGTGGCGCGAAGGTGTCGGAAGAGAAATCGGGGGAGAAGGAGAAGAAATCAGAAGGGGAGTCGGAGGGGAAAGCCGCCGGGTCCGAGGGCGGCCGCGGCCACTATCCGGTGACCATCGAGAACTGCGGGGTACGGACGACCTATGACCGGGCCCCGCAGCGGGTGGTCACCAATGATGTCGGCATCACCGAGATCATGTTCGCGCTGGGCCTGGAAAAGCACATGGCGGGCTATGTGGCACCGGACTACAAGTCCAGCCGCCCGGCCCCCTGGACGGACGGCTATGACAAGGTCAAGCGGCTGTCCACAAAGCAGATCAACAAGGAGCTGGTCCTCGACGCCAAGGCCGATCTGGTCTTCGCGGGCTGGAACTACGGCTTCGGCGAGGGCGACGGATTCACCCCGGCCGCGCTGAAGAAGCTGGGCATCGGCTCGTATGTACTGACCGAGTCCTGCCGCAGCGGCACCGGCAAGCAGCGCGGGGTGATGCCGCCGCTGGAGGCGCTCTACACCGACCTGGAGACGCTGGGGAAGGTCTTCGACGTCGAGGAGCGGGCGGACAAGCTGGTCGCGGGCTTCAAGAAGCAGGTGGCGGACGCGCAGGCCGCGATACCCAAGGACGGCAGGCGGCCGACGGTCTTCCTCTATGACGACGGGCGGGACCAGCCCGTCACCGCGGGTGCCTATGCGGGGCCGCACGACATCATCACCAAGGCCGGTGGCGAGCATGTGATGGGGGACCTCAAGGACACCTGGACAACGGTCGGCTGGGAGACGGTGGTCGAGCGGAACCCCGAGGTCATCGTGATCAACAACTATGGGGAGGTGTCGGCCGAGCGGAAGAAGGAGTTCCTGCTCTCCTACCCTCCGCTGGCCAATGTCTCCGCGATCAAGAACAAGCGGATCTTCGTCCTCGACTATGTCGACCTGGTGGAGAGCCCGCGCAACCCGGCGGCCATCGCCGCCCTCGGCAGCTATCTGCGCGGAGTCCGGGCCCGGTAGCGACCGGACCCCGGTAGCGTCCGGACCTAGACTGAAGGCGTGGTGGACACCGACTGGCAGAGCGACCTTCGTAAGCGCGGCTACCGGCTGACCCCGCAGCGCCAGCTCGTACTGGAGGCGGTGGACCGGCTGGGGCACGCGACGCCGGACGACATCCTCACCGAGGTCCGCAAGACCGCGGGCGGGATCAACATCTCCACGGTCTACCGGACGGTGGAGCTGCTGGAGGAGCTCGGCCTGGTCAGCCATGCCCACCTGGGGCATGGTGCGCCCACTTACCACCTGGCCGACCGGCACCACCACATACACCTGGTCTGCCGGGACTGCACCGAGGTGATCGAGGCCGATCTGTCGGTGGCCGAGCCGTTCACCGAGCGGCTGCGCGAGGAGTTCGGCTTCGACACCGACATGAAGCACTTCGCGATCTTCGGGCGGTGCGGCTCCTGCACCTCGAAGCCGGTGGACACCGAGTCGTAGGCTGGGCCCATGCTGCGTCAATCGAAGAGCCCTCTGTTGTCGCTGCCCGGCGCCGTCCCCGCCGAGGGCCCGGACGAAGGCGTCGCCGCGCACTACGGCGACCTGTTCCGCGAACAGCGCCTGCTGGCCGGCGGGTCCGGTTTTGTCGACCTCTCCCACCGTGGAGTGGTCACCGTCACCGGGTCCGACCGGCTGAGCTGGCTGCATCTGCTGCTCACCCAGCATGTGAGCGAACTGCCGCCCGGCCGGGCCACCGAGGCACTGATCCTCTCCGCCAACGGCCACATCGAGCATGCGCTCTATCTGGTGGACGACGGGGAGACCACCTGGGCCCATGTCGAGCCCGGCACCCAGGACGCCCTGATCTCCTACCTGGAGAGCATGAAGTTCTTCTACCGGGTCGAGGTCGCCGACCGGACCGACGACTTCGCGGTGGTGCACCTCCCGGCGGGCTCGATCACCGAGACGCCGAAGGGCGTGGCGGCGCGCGAGACGGCGCACGGGCGCGACCTGTTCCTGCCACGTGAGCGGCTGGAGTCCTTCGCCGAGGCGCACGGCCCGGCGGTGGGCGCCCTCGCCCTGGAGGCGCTGCGCGTCGAGGCGCACCGGCCGCGGCTGGGTCTGGAGACCGACCACCGGACGATCCCGCACGAGCTGGGCTGGATCGGCACTGCGGTGCATCTGCAGAAGGGCTGCTACCGGGGCCAGGAGACCGTCGCCCGCGTCCACAACCTGGGGAAGCCGCCGCGGCGGCTGGTCTTCCTGCACCTGGACGGCAGCGAGGTGCGGCTGCCGGGGCACGGTACCCCCGTGCGGCTGGCCTCGGACGGGCCGGAGAGCCGGCAGCTGGGCTTCATCACGACCTCGGTGCGCCATCACGAACTGGGGCCGATCGCGCTGGCGCTGGTGAAGCGGAATGTGCCGGTGGACGCGGCGCTGATCGCCGACGGCACGGCGGCGGCGCAGGAGGTCGTCGTCGAGCCGTAGGGCACTCGCGAAGGGAGATCCCAGGACCGCTCAGACCTCGATCAGCACCGTGAACGGCCCGCTGTTGGTCAGCGACACCTTCATATCGGCGCCGAAGATCCCCGTCGCCACCCGCGCCCCCAGTGCCCGCAGCTGTGCGACGACCTCGTCGACCAGCGGCTCGGCGAGGGGGCCGGGGGCGGCCGCGTTCCAGGTGGGCCGCCGCCCCTTGCGGGCGTCACCGTAAAGCGTGAACTGGGAGATCACCAGCAGCGGCGCCCCCACATCCGAACAGGACTTCTCGTCCTCCAGCACCCGCAGCGACCATAGCTTGCGGGCCAGCTGCGCGGCCTTCGCCGGGGTGTCCTCATGGGTCACCCCGACGAGCACGCACAGACCCTCGCCGAGGACTTCACCGACCGTACGGCCGTCCACGGCGACGCTCGCCCCGTCCACTCTCTGCACCACAGCACGCATACGGACCATGATGCCCCTGCTCCCTCCGGGGCCGTTCGGGCGGTGACGGCCTGCGGCCACACCGTCACCGGTGGCACGATGCGTGCAGGCCACCCGGCGTGAGGGGACGGAACCGCATGACCACACACGAGGCATTGGACAGAGTGGACACCGTGGACAGTCCGCATGCGAGGCCCCCGATCCAGCGTTCCGGCCGACTGGCGGACGCGGATGTTCCGGTGCGGCGGCTGGGCGAGTTGCGCCTCGAAGAGGTGCGCGCGCTGCGCCGGGACGCCCAGCAGGAGGAGGCGGACCTCAGCTATGTGCGGCGGCTGCTCCAGGGGCGCATCGACATCCTGCGGGCCGAACTGGCCCACCGGGCGCGGCCGGACGCCCCGGTGGTGGACCGGCTGTCGGAGATCCTGGCGGACGGGCCGTCCACCCACCGGTCCTCCGCCCGGCATGTGACGCTCGGGACCCCGCACAGCGAGGAGTACCGGCGGCTGGCCGAGGACATGCTCGGCGAGGTCGAGCTGTCGGACCTGTCGGCGCGCACCGATGTGGAGCTGGCCGCCGGGCTGGCCCGGCTGGAGGCGTACGAGCAGCAGGTCTCGGTCCGCCGCCGGCAGCTCCAGCACATGGCGGACGATTGCAGCGCGGAGATTGCGCGAAGGTACCGTGAAGGGGAAGCACAAGTAGACGACCTGCTCTCGTGAGGACTCCGGGGGCGGTCCGCCACCCCCGGAAGGCCCCACGATGAACCCTGCCCAGCCCGTGCCCGCCGTGGCCGGAGAAGCGATACGCCCGGTCCTCGCCGAGATCGTGCGTTCCGGTTTCGTCGAGGGCCGGCACCGTGGCTCGCTGGTGGTGCTGGCGGCCGACGGCAGTGTCGAGCTGGCGCTGGGCGACCCGTCCGCCCCGGTCTATCCGCGCTCCGCCAACAAGCCGATGCAGGCGGCCGCCATCCTGCGGGCGGGCGTCGAGCTGTCCGGCGAGCGGCTGGCCCTCGCCGCGGCCAGCCACTCCGGCGAGGACTTCCACCTGGAGCTGGTGCGCACCATGCTCGCCGAGTTCGGCATCGCCGAGGACGCCCTGCAGACTCCCCCGGACCTGCCGCTGGACCCGGTCGCGGCGGAGGCCTACCTGGCGTCCGGCCGGGTCCGGGACCGGGTCACCATGAACTGTTCCGGCAAGCACACCGCCATGATCGCCGCCTGTGCCGCCAACGGCTGGGCGCCGGAGTCCTACCTCGACCCCGGGCACCCGCTGCAGCGGCTGGTGCTCGAGTGCGTGGAGCGGGCCGGCGGCGAACGCGTCGCGCACATTGGCACCGACGGCTGCGGCGCCCCGCTGATGGCCCTCTCGCTCACCGGACTGGCCCGCGCCTTCCGCAGCTTCGTACTGGCCGAGCCCGGCACCCCGGAGCGCAGGGTCGCGGACGCGATGCGCGCGCACCCGGAGTATGTGGCGGGCACCCGGCGCCCCGACACCTGGCTGATGCGCGAGGTGCCGGGCACGCTGTCCAAGATGGGTGCCGAGGCGGTCCAGGCGGTGGCACTGCCGGACGGCCGCGCCCTCGCCTTCAAGATCGACGACGGTGCGCTGCGGGCCCTGGGCCCGGTGCTGGCCCGGGCGCTCGCCCTGCTCGGCGTGGACTCCCCGGTGCTGGCCCGGATCGGCGATGAGCCGCTGCTGGGCGGCGGGCGACAGGTCGGCCGGATACGCGTCGCGTTCTGAGCGCTTGGGGCCTGCTGAGCCGAGCGCCTTGCGCTGGGCGTTCGGGGGGCGGCGGGCGGGGGCCGGCCGGGCGGAAAATCGTGTGCGAACGGTGCCGTACCACACCTAGCGTGAGCGAATGAGCCTCGAAACCCGCCCGATCGACGAGTCCGACCTGCCCGGCTGGATCCGGGCCGCGCGCACCGGTTTCCTGGCGTCGCCCGAGGTCAGCAAGGAGGCCGTCGAGTTCCGGCGGGCGTCCTTCGACCTCGCCCGGATGCAGGGGGTCTTCGAGGCGGAGCGGTGCGTCGCCACGTTCCGCAGCTTCACCCAGCGGCTGAGCGTGCCCGGCGGGGCCTCGGTGACGGCGGACGCGGTCTCCGGCGTGACCGTCTCGCCGACGCACCGCCGGCGCGGGCTGCTCGGCCGCATGATGGACCGCGACCTGCGGGCCGCCAAGGAGCGCGGCGACGCCGCGGCGACGCTGATCGCCGCCGAGTACCCGATCTACGGTCGTTATGGCTTCGGCCCGGCCACCGCGGTCACCGAGTGGGAGGTCGACGTCCACCGCACCGGCCTCGACCGGCGGTACCGCGGCCCGGCCTGCGGAGGCCGGGTGGACTTCGTGGACGGCGCCACCGTGCGGGAGTTGGGGCCCGGTCTGCATGAGCGGCTGCGGGCCGGGCGGCACGGAGCCGTCAACCGTACCGAACGCTGGTGGCGGATCAATACGGGCGAGATCCCGGACCCGTTCCAACCGTGGACGGAACCCTTCCAGGTGCTCTACCGCTCGCCGGACGGCACCCCCGAGGGGCTGCTCGGCTATGCCGCCGACGACCGGTGGACCGCCAAGCGGCCACAGAACACCGCCACCGTCCGCGACCTCATCGCGGTGTCCCCGGCCGCCGAACGCGCCCTGTGGCAGTTCCTGTTGACCATCGACTGGATCGCCAAGGTCAACACCGGCCTGCGGGCCCCCGACGATCTCCTCCCCCACCTGCTGCCCGACCCGCGCTCGGCCAGGATCACCACCCACGCCGACTACCTCTGGGTCCGCCCGCTGGACATACCGGCACTGCTCCAGGCCCGCACCTACGCCACCAGCGGCACCCTCGTCCTGGAGGTCGCCGACCCGGGCGGCCTGGCCGCCGGGCGCTACCTGCTGGACGCCGGCCCGGACGGGGCGAGTTGCACCCCCACCGCCCGCCCGGCCGAACTCTCGCTCGGCGTCGGCGAATTGGGTGCGCTGTATCTCGGCGACCAGTCCGCCGTACGGCTCGCGGCGCTCGGCCGGATCACCGAGGAACGCCCCGGCGCGGCCGCCCTCGCGGAGCTGCTGCTGCGCACGGCGCGCCGGCCGTGGTGCCCGGACATCTTCTGACGTGGCTTTGGGTGCGGCCGGCTTGACCTCCACCAAGGTTGAGGCTTCAAGCTCTTTTCGACAGGTCAGCACCGCAATGCCTCACCGCCTGGAACGAGGATCCCCATGTCCGAGAAGCCCTACCGGCTTGCCGTCATCGTCGCCTCCACCCGCGACGGCCGCTTCGGCCCCACCATCGCCGACTGGCTAGCCACCCACACCGCACAGCGCCCCGAGATCGAGGCCGATGTCATCGACCTCGCCGCACACCCACTGCCACCGAACCTCAGCCCTCAGCCGGGACCGGAGGACCTCGCCGCGCTGGCCGAAGTGACGCCGAGGCTGCGGCAGGCGGATGCCTTCATCGTCATCACCCCCGAGTACAACCACAGTTACCCGGCGTCGGTGAAGACCCTCATCGACTGGCACCGCGATCCCTGGCAGGCCAAGCCGGTCGCCTTTGTCTCCTACGGCGGCCTCTCCGGCGGGCTGCGCGCGGTCGAGCATCTGCGCCAGGTCTTCGCCGAGCTGCACGCGGTCACCGTCCGGGAGACGGTCAGCTTCCACAGCCCCTGGGGGAAGTTCGACGGCTCCGGCCGTCATCTGGAGGAGGCGGCGGGCCACGCGGCCGCCGGTGCGGCGAAGACCCTGCTCGACCAGCTCACCTGGTGGGCCATCTCGCTGCGCGAGGCACGGGCCGCACGCCCGTACGGCCAGTGAGGCGGTGCGTCAGCGGAACGCGGTGTCCGCGCCGATGGCCTCCGCCGCGTCCAACTCATCGAGCCGGGACCGGAGATGGGCGCGGATCCAGGTGAAGGCCTCCTCCCCCAGGGGGAGCCGGAGCGGCGGGTCCTCGAGGCCGACCGCGGCGATGATGGCCTCGGCCCCGCGACGGGGGTCGCCGGACTGGGTGCCGTGCGAGGCCTCGAGGGCCTTGCGGGCCGGGGCGATCAGCTCGGCGTATTCCTCCATCGGCTCGCCCCACTTCAGCGACCGCCCGCCGAAGTCCGTGCGGAACGGGCCGGGTTCCACGATGGTGACGCGAATGCCGAGGTGGGCGACCTCGGCCGCGAGGGCCTCGGACACCCCCTCCAGGGCGAACTTCGTCCCGGCGTAGGCGGTACCGCCCGGCCCTGCCAGCACACCGATCACCGAGGACATCTGGACGATACGGCCCGACCGCTGCCGGCGGAGCAGTGGCAGCACGGCACGGGTGACCGCCATGGCGCCGAAGAGGTTGGTCTCGAAGTTCCGGCGCAGCTCGGTGTCGCTCAGCTCCTCGAACGCGCCGAGCAGCCCGGACCCGGCGTTGTTCACCAGTACGTCGATCCGGCCGAAGGCCTGCTCCGCCGCGGCCACGGCGGCCTGGATCGATTCGGGGTCCGTCACATCCAGCCGGGCGGCCCGGACCCGGTCCGGCGCGAGCGCCACCAGGTCGTCGAGGGCGGCGGTGCTGCGCGCGGTGGCCACCACCCGGTCGCCGTGGGCGATGGCGGCCCGGGCGATCTCCCGGCCGAAGCCGGAGCCGGTCCCGGTGACAAACCAGACCCGCTTGTTCATGGTGTTCCTCTTTCGTGTGTTCATCAACGTGGTCATCAGGCGTACGCCTTGGCCGACGGCCAGTGCTCCAGCAGCACATGGAGGGCTTCCACGGCTCGTTCCCAGGACGCCTGCACCTCGCGCGGATGCCCGAATCCGCCGCTCGCCTCCAGGCTGACGAAGCCGTGGAAGGCGCTGCGCAGCAGCCGCACCGCATCGGTGAAGTCCGGCTCGGCCAGCCGGTATCCGCGCATCATCGCGTGCACGACCTCGCCGGTGCGGAGCAGGGCGGTGGAGTCGGCGACGGCGGCGGGGTCGACCTGGATCTGGGTGGCCGCATAGCGGCCGGGGTGCTCCAGCGCGTACTCCCGGTAGGCGTTGGCGAACGCGACCAGGGCGTCCTTCCCGGCCCGGCCCGCGATCGCGGCCCCGATGCGGTCGGCGAGTTCGCTCCCGGCCAGCAGCGCCAGCCGGGTGCGCAGGTCCTGGACGTTCTTGACGTGGGAGTAGAGGCTCGCGTCCTTGACCCCGAAGCCGCGGGCCAGCTCCGACACCGTGACCTTCTCCAGGCCCACCTCGTCCGCCAGCTCCGCCGCCGCCCGGACCACGCGATCGGTCGTCAGTCCTGCACGGGCCATGCGCTTCCTCCTCCGGAAGTCCGTTACCTAGGAGCTCTAGGTTTTTTCCTAATATACACAGGTCGATGGTGGATGCCCAGGGCGTCCCCCGTGTCCACCGACCGGTGGACACGGAGTCCAACCGGCCGATGCTGTTGTGGACATCCCCTGGTCGACGACGCTTTTCGCATGAGAGAGCTACCTGTTCGCGCCGCCCGCTGGAGCGCCCTGCACCCCTGGCGGGCGATCGCCGGATGGCTGGCGTTCGTGGTGCTGTGCCTGGGCATCGGCATCGCGGTCGGCACCCACAACGCCACCACCGAGGACTACCGGGTCGGCGAGGCCGGCCGGGCCGAGGCGATGGCGGCCCAGGGACATCTGCAGCGCAAGCCCGCCGAGCAGGTGCTGATATCCGCCAGGTCCAGCGCCGCCCTGGACCGGCGGGACGGCGAGGCCGCCGGGCGGGACATCGCCGCCCGGATGGCGAAGCTGCCCGAGGTCGAGAGCGCATCCGGGCCCCGCGTCAACCAGAGCGGCCGGGCCATTGTGGTCGAAGTGACCATGCGGGGGCCGGAGTTGGACGCCCGCAAGCATGTGGACCCGCTGCGCGCCCAGACCGCCGCGGTGCAGCGGAGCCATCCGGATCTGCTGGTGGAGGAGACCGGAGCCCCCTCCATCAGCAAGGGCGTGGACGCCCAGCGCGGCGGCGACCTGGCACTCTCCGAGGCGATCACGCTCCCGGTCACCCTGATCACCCTGCTGCTGGCGTTCGGCTCGGTCCTGATGGCCACCGTGCCGCTGCTGCTGGCACTCTCGTCGATCGCCGCGGCCATGGGCCTGTCGATGGTGGCCTCGCACCTCTCCCCCGACGCCGGGGTCGGCAACAACGTCATCATGCTGATCGGCCTCGCGGTCGGCGTCGACTACACGCTCTTCTACCTCAAGCGGGAACGGGAGGAACGGGCCCGCTCCGGCGGCAGACTGCGGCCCGAAGCCCTGGTGGAGCTGGCCGCGGCGACCTCGGGCCGGGCGGTGGTGGTCTCCGGGCTCGCGGTGGTGGTCTCCACGGCCACCCTCTATCTGGCCTCCGACGTGATCTTCTCCTCGCTGGCCACCGGCACCATCGTGGTCGTCCTGGTCGCCGTGGCCAGTTCGCTGACCGTACTGCCCGCGCTGCTGGTCAAGATCGGACAGCGGGCCGAGCGCAAGGCGGCCCGGCGGAAGTCTGCGCCCAGGAAGGTGCGGAAGGCCGGGGGCGGCCGGGCCTGGGCGGCGCTGATGCGGCCCGCGAGCAAGCACCCCGCGATCACCCTGGCCCTCTCGGTGCTGGTCCTGCTGGGCCTGGCCGCCCCGCTGGCCGGACTGAAGATCACGGAGATGAGCCGCGACACCCACTCACGTGACATCCCCGCCATGCGGACCTATGACCGGCTCAACGACGCCTTCCCGGAGCTGCGGGTCACCCACCAGGTCGTGGTGCGCGACCGGCCGGACCGCGCCGAGGAGGTGACCGGGGCGCTGAAGGAACTCGGCCGCCGCACCCAGGCCGACCCGCTGTTCACCGGCCGCCCCCGGCTGCGGACCTCGGCCGACCACCGGATCAGCGTGCTCGAACTGTCCGTACCCCACCTCGGCAACTCCCCGCAGGCCCGCACCTCCCTCGACCATCTGCGGGACGACTACCTGCCCGCCACGGTCGGCCGGATACCCGGGGCCGAGGCCGGAGTGACCGGTGACGTCGCCCGGACCACCGACTATCCCGCCCACCAGGACGGCAAACTGCCGCTGGTCATCGGGGCGTTGCTGCTGGCCACCTTCGTCATGACGATGCTGGCGTTCCGCTCCGTGGTACTCGCACTGCTCGGCGTGGTGCTCAACCTGCTGTCCGCCGCGGCCGCGCTGGGGCTGCTGGTCCTGGTGTTCCAGGGCAAGTGGGCCGAGGGCCTGCTGGACTTCCACTCCACCGGGTCGATCGGCTCTCGGGTGCCGCTGTTCCTGTTTGTGATCCTCTTCGGGCTCTCGATGGACTACCAGGTGTTCGTGGTGAGCCGGATCAGGGAGGCCTGGCTGGCCGGAGTGCCCACCCGCAAGGCGGTGCTCGACGGCATCGGCAGCTCGGCGGCCGTGGTGACCAGCGCCGCGGTGGTGATGGTGACGGTCTTCGCCAGCTTTGTCTTCCTGCACATCATCGAGATGAAGCAGATCGGCTTCGTCCTGGCGGCGGCTGTGCTGCTCGACGCCTTCATCATCCGGATCATGATCCTGCCCTCGGCCATGCTGCTGCTCGGCGAGACCGGCTGGTGGCCCGCACGCCGCAAGCAACAAGCACCAAAAGTTGCATTCGCACCGGTTGGCGTACGTTGATTCTTATGAATCCATGGTCGAAGGCCCCAAGCCGCCCTGGCACCTTCAGCGGTACGGCCTTCGGCCACCCCGCCAACCCGTTCTGGGCCAGGACCCTGCGCCGCTGGAACGCCGTCTGCTGGGTGCTGTTCAGCGCACTGTTCGCCGGGCTCGCCACCATGGACATCGGCGAGGGCAAGGGCAGGGCTCTGGCACTGATAGGCGGGGTGGTGCTGTGCTACGGGGTCGTCGACCGGTTCCCCGGCAGGTCCGTACTGCGGCCGTACGCCTACCTGTGCGTGCTGGTCCTGGGACTCGGCGGGATCTCGTACCTCTGGAGCGGCTACGCCGCGATGTACATCGTGACACTGCCGCACTTCTGGCTGTTCAGCAGGACGGTACGGACCTCGCTGGTCTTCACCGGACTCGCCACCGTGTCCACACTGACCGGAAGCTGGCTGCGGAACGGCTGGAGCCAGGAATTCCTCGGATCGACCCTGGTGTCCACGCTCATCGTGGTCGCCGCCAGCATCCTGATCGGACTGTGGGTCCACTCGGTCGTCGAGCAGAGCGGCGAACGCGCCCGGCTGATCGAGGAGTTGGAGCGGACCCAGCTCCGGCTGTCCGAGGCGCACCAGCGCCAGGGCGCCGCCGACGAACGGGAGCGCATGGCGCGGGAGATCCATGACACGCTCGCACAGGGATTCGCCTCCATCATCGTCCTCGCCGAGGCGGCGAGGGCGGGGCTGGACACCGACACGGACAGGAGCGCCCAGCAGTTGCGTTCGATCGAGAACACGGCGCGCGAAAACCTCGCCGAGGCGCGCGAACTGGTCGGCTCCGCACAGCAGAGCCAGGTGGCCGCCGGCACGGTGGCACAGACGCTGCGCCGGACCCTGGACCGGTTCGCGGAGGACACCGGACTCACGGTCGAGGCCGAGCTGGCGGACCTTGTGTGCGACCAGCGGACCAGGATCGCGCTGCTGCGCTGTACGCAGGAGTCGCTGGCCAATGTGCGCAAGCACGCGGCGGCCTCCGCGGTGAGCGTCGTGCTCGCCCGGCAGCCGTTCGGCGTGGAGCTGGAAATCACCGATGACGGACGCGGCTTCGTGGTCGGCCGGTCGCGGGGCTTCGGGCTCGACGGGATGCGCAAGCGCCTCGCCGAGCAGGGCGGACAGCTCACCGTCACCAGCTCGGTCGGCGACGGTACGCGCGTCCTCGCGATGATTCCCATGATTCCCGCAGAGCATGAGGTGACGGCATGACCAGCGAGAAGCTTCGCGTCGTCGTGGTCGACGACCACGCGGTGATGCGCGCCGGGGTGATCGCCCTGCTCGCCTCCGAACCCGGCATCGAGATCGTCGGCGAGGCGGCCGACGGCCGCGCGGCCCTTGAGCTCGTCGGCCGGGAACGGCCCGATGTCGCCCTGATCGACCTGCGGATGCCGGTGCTCGACGGAGTCGCGACCACGACCGAGATCGCCGCCCGGCACCCGGGGACCCGGGTGCTGATCCTGACCACCTATGACACCGACGCCGACATCGAGCGCGGGGTCGAGGCCGGTGCCATCGGCTATCTGCTCAAGGACACCTCCCGCGGCCAACTGGCCGACGCCATCCGGGCAGCCGCCCGTGGCGAGACGGTGCTCGCCCCCCGGGTGGCCGAGAAGCTGGTCGCCAGGATGCGCCAGCCCGTGCAGATTCCGCTCACCACCCGGGAGGCCGAGGTGCTGGGCGCGGTCGCCGACGGGCTCACCAATGCGGAGATCGGCAAGCGGCTGGTCATCGCGGAAGCCACCGTCAAGACCCACCTGCTGCGGCTCTTCGCCAAGCTCGATGTGAACGACCGGACCCGTGCCGTGGTCGTCGCCCTCGAGCGCGGCCTACTGACCCGTACGCCGTAGCGGGGCCCCCGGACCGGCACCCACCGCCTGCCGCAGGGCCTGCCGGCAGGCCAGGATCGCGGGGTGCCCGCCACGGCCACGGCGCACCGCGGTGAACAGCCTGCGCGCCCGGTGGCCACGGGGCAGCGAGCGCAGCGCGACGGTCGGCGGGCCGCCGTTCCACACCAGGTCCGGCAACAGCGCGACGGCATGGCCCTGTTCCACCAGCCGCAGATGCAGCAGCAGGTCGGTGGACTCGAACCGTACGTCGGGCTCGAACCCGGCGTTGCGGCACAGGGTCGTCGCCCAGCGCCGGGCGGGCGTGCCGCGGGGTTCCATCACCCAGGGGTGACCGGCCAGCGAGCGCAGCGCCTCCTGCGGACCCTCGGCCTCCGCCGGCCGGGGTCCGGCCAGTCGCAGGGGGTCGTCGCACAGCTCCTGCTGTTCGATCTCGGCGGGCCGGGGGCTGCGTTCGCCCGGGTACTCCTCGGCGATGACCAGGTCGAAGTCCCTGGCGAGCAGCGCCGAAAGGGCCTGTTCCGGTTCGGCCTGGGTGATCTGGACCCGCAGCCGGGGATGGGCTTGGCGCAGCGGGGTCAGCACGGCCGGCACCAGGGTGAGGGCCGCGGTCTGGAAGGACGCGATGCGCAGGGTGCCGGTGAGCTCGGTGAGGGAGGTGGCGATCTCCGCCTCGGCGCGCTCCAGGCGCTCGAGCACCGCTTCGGTATGGGCGACCAGGATCTCCGCCTGCGGGGTCAGCCGCACCCGTCGGCCGACCGGCTCCAGCAGCGGAACACCGACTTCGGCTTCCAGCTGGGAGAGTTGCTGGGAGACGGAGGACGGGCTGTACGACAGGGCGGCGGCCACGGCCGCCAGCGTGCCGCGGTGCTTGAGCTCACGCAGCAAGCGCAGCCGATGAAGATCGAACATCAACACCCCCCGCACATTGATTGGCTTCCGCCACGAACATACGTCGGAAAGCCTCGCTGGACCGAGGGCGGCGCCACCCCTCAGCCTGGCAGGGTGACCGAGCCTTCCCCCCACCGCACGCCGCCGCCCCTTTCCCGCCACACCCCACCCTGGGTTGCCCGTCCCGCGGCCCGCGCCTGGACCTGCGCCCCCGCCGCCGCCTCCGGCGAGGTGCGGGACTTTCATGCCGCACTGCCCGGCCACATCCCCACCCCACTGCGTGAACTCCCTTCCCTGGCAAGGACATTGGGCGTCGCCCGGGTGTTCGTCAAGGACGAGTCGGACCGGCTGGGACTGCCCGCGTTCAAGGTGCTGGGCGCGTCCTGGGCGATGCACCGGATCCTCGCCGAACGGGCGGGCGGGCCGGAGCCCGCCGGTCCGCTCACCCTGGTTGCCGCCACCGACGGCAACCACGGCCGGGCCGTGGCCCATCTGGCCCGGCTGCTGGGGCAGCGCACCCGGGTCTTCGTGCCACGCGGCGTGCACCCGGCCGCCGTGGCCGCCATCGCCGCGGAGGGGGCCCGGATCACCCGGGTCGCCGGGTCCTATGACGAGGCGGTGTGCCGGGCGGCCGAGGCTGCCGCCGCACCGCGCTCGGCACTGATCCAGGACACCGCCTGGCCCGGCCATGAGCGGGTGCCCGGCTGGATCGTCGAGGGCTATACCACTCTGTTCGCCGAGATCGACGCCCAACTGGCCGCCGCCGGAGCCGAGTCGCCCGGCCTGGTCGCCATCCCGGTGGGCGTGGGATCGCTCGCCCAGGCCGCCGTCACCCACTACCGCAGCCGCCCCACCGGGGCGCCCCCGGCCCTGCTGGCGGTGGAACCCGAGGCCGCGGCCTGCGTCCTGGCCAGCCTCGTCCGGCAGCGGCCGGTCAGTGTGCCGACCGGCGTTACGGCCATGGCCGGGCTGAACTGCGGCACCCTTTCCACCCTCGCCTGGCCCCGGCTGCGGGACGGCCTGGACGCCGCCGTCGCCGTCACCGACCCCGAATCGGCCGCCGCCGCCCGCAGCCTCGCGGCGCTCGGTGTCTCTTCCGGCCCCTGCGGCGCCGCCTCCCTGGCCGGCGCCCGCGCCGCCCTCACCGGCGACGGGGCCGCCGGGCGCCGCGCCGCGCTGGGGGTCGGGGCCGGATCGACGGTGGTTCTGCTGAACACGGAGGGCGCGGCCGCCAACCCCCGCTCCAGGCAAGAGGGTTGCTGAGGTGGTGTGGGGTGGGGAGCCTGCCCCGGGCCCCGCACACCGGCCTCGGCCTCAGCCTCCGGACGGACCGGTTCGGCCGGACGGGCCGGTGGTGCGGCCGACCAGTCCCAGCCCAACCGCCCCCAGCAGCGCGGCGATCCACAGCGGAGCGTCATACCCACCCCCCGCGGAGACCGCCAGCCCGCCCAGCAGCGGCCCGGCCGCATTGCCTATGTTGAACGCGGAGATATTGGCCGCCGAGGCCAGATTGTCCGCCCCTTCGGCCGTGCCCAGCACCCGGGTCTGCAAGGGCGGGATGACGGCGGCACCCACCAGGCCGAAGAGCAGGAAGCCCACCACCGCGGCGGGCTTGCTGTGCACCGCGGCGACCAGCAGCACCGACACCACCACGACCCCGGCCAGGGCCCCGTACAGAGTCGGCAGCAGCGCCCGGTCGGCGAGCCGCCCGGCCAGCGGGGTGCCCACCACCATCCCGACCCCGATCAGCACCAGCACGGCGGGGACCGTATGGTCACCGAACCCGGTGACCTCGGTGAGCAGCGGCGCGATATAGGTGAGGACGGTCAGGAACGGCGCCCAGCCGAAGGCCGTGGTGGCCAGCGCGCGCCACACCCGGCCGTGCCGGAAGACCGCCAGTTCCCGCCGGAGGTCGGCGCCCTCGGCGGCGGGCACGAACGGCACCAGCAGGGCGATGGCCGCCAGCAGCAGCACCCCGATCGCGGTCACGGCCCAGAACGTGGCCCGCCAGCCCAGCGCCTGCCCCAGCGCGGTCCCGCCCGGCACGCCCAGCACATTGGCCAGGCTCAGCCCCATGAAGACCATGGCGATCGCGCTGGCCTTCCGCTCCGGGGCGACGATGCCGGCGGCGACCACCGCGGCGATCCCGACATAGGCGCCACCGGCCAGCGCGGAGAGCACCCGCCCGACCAGCAGCAGCCCGTACCCGGGGGCCAGCGCACTCAGCAGGCCGGCCGCGATGAACAGCCCGACCAGCCAGAGCAGCATGCGTTTCCTGGGCACCTTGGTACCCAGGACGGTCAGCAGCGGGGCGCCAACCACCATGCCCAGCGCATAGCCGGACACCAGCAGTCCGGCGGTGGGCAGCGAGACGTCGAAGTCGGTGGCGATCTCGGGCAGCAGCCCGGCGATCACGACCTCCGTCGTTCCGACGGCGAAGGCTCCCAGGGCGAGCGCGAGCAGGGCGGCGGAACCCTTCGTCCTGGCCGGTGCGGCCCCCTGCACAGCGGATGAAAGATCATTGGCCATGCCCACCAGCCTGCTGCCCGGAACCGCCGGAATCAGCCCCCGTCTGCGCAACGACCGGTAAGCCCGGCTTACCGGTCCGGTTTGCCGGCCGACTCCGCGACCTCCTCGGCCACCGCGACAAAGGCCCGGCCCCGGGCGGTGGCGCCACTACGGCGCCACACCAGCCCGTACTCCAGCGGGTCCGCGTCGCGGAAGGGGAGGTAGACGACCCCCCGGGGCGTGAAGTAGCGCGCCACATCGGCACCCACGGGAGATATGCCCTGCCCGGCACCGACCATGGCGAGCGTCTCCGGCAGGGTGGCCGCGAGCCGGCCGCGCCGGACCGGCTGTCCGCTCGGCGTGTGCGAGGGCGCCAGGTGCTCCTGCCAGTACTCGGGTACGTCGCCGGAGCAGGCGAAGACCCGGTCCCGCGCAAGGTCCTCGAGCGACACCGTGTCCTGCTTGGCGAGCG
Source organism: Streptomyces xingningensis (assembly GCF_054957865.1). NCBI lineage: Bacteria > Bacillati > Actinomycetota > Actinomycetes > Kitasatosporales > Streptomycetaceae > Streptomyces > Streptomyces xingningensis. The sequence goes on along the minus strand of NZ_JBDJPF010000032.1, from coordinate 53,550 downwards.
AGTGGTTGGCGGGCACCGCCAGCATCCGGGGTACGCGCAGCACCACCGGCCCGCGGACCAGGTCCGGTTCCGCCACCGGGAACTGGGTGACCAGCACGTCCACCTGGCCCGTGCGCAGCGGCCCGAACAGGTCCTTGATCTGGGTCTCGTGGATCTGCACATCCACGCCCGGATACCGCCGGGTGAACGCCTGGATCACATCCATCACCAGCTCCCCGGCCGCACTGCCCAGATAGCCGACCGGCAGCTCCCCCTCCATGCCCCTGGCCTCGGCCTGGGCCCTGGCGATGCCCTGCACGATGCGGCGGTGGCCGGGCTCCAGGTCCTCGTACAGGCGCCGGCCGAGCGGGGTGAGGCGCACCCGGCGGCTGGTGCGCTCGAACAGTGGGGCGCCCACGCGGCGTTCGAGGCGCTGGATGGTCTGGCTCACCCTGGCGCGGGACACCCGCAGCCGCTCGGCCGTGCGACCGAAGTGCAACTCCTCGGCGAGCACCAGAAAGCTCTCCATCTCCAGCCGTTCCAGCATCAGTCCACGGTAACCCGCCCATCCATTGCACCGAGCAGTAGCCACATCTGGCGCCTTGCGTTGGCGCCACTATGGTGCCACTATGGCGCTATGGACCTCACGCCATACGTCGACAACCTCCGTCATGAATTCGCGATCGCCGCGGATGCGGGCGGAGAGGAAGCCCGCGCCCTGGCCGAGCGGCTCACCGCACCCCTGGAATCGGCCGTCCGGCTCACCCTGCTCAACGCGCTGTCCACCGCCATGGACGAGATCACCCGTGAACTGGCGCCGGGCTCGGTCGACGTACGGCTGCGGGGCCTGGACCCCGAGTTCGTGGTGACACCACCGCCGGTCCAGGAGCCATACGAGGAGCGCGAAAGCGCGTCGAGCGGCGAGCGGCCGCCCGCGCCGCCGGTCCTCACGGACGCCGAGGAGGGCGGCCCGGCGCGCATCAACTTCCGTCTCCCCGCCCACCTCAAGGCCCGGGTCGAGGACGCCGCGGGACAGGAGGGCCTCTCGGTCAACGCCTGGCTGGTACGGGCCGTGGCCACCGCCCTGGAGCCCGGCGACCGCGCCAGCCCGGCCGGCCGCAGCCGCCACCGGGGCGGCGGACAGAGCTTCACCGGCTGGGTCCGCTAGCCGGCCGCACCCCCTTCGCCGCCCACCGGCGGAAACGCACACCAGAGCCATGAGGACGGAACAGCCATGCCTGATTTCGACACCCCCGAGCCGATTTCCCTCGTCGTTGAATTCGAAGTGGGGACCGCCCGGATCACCGCGAGCAAGCGCCCCACCACGGTCGTCGAGGTACTGCCGCGCGACGGCGCCGACGAGGGTGACGTACGGGCCGCACAGCAGACCCAGGTCACCTACGCCAACGGCACCCTGCTGATCAAGGGCCCCAAGAAGCGCTTCGGCAAGAGCGGGTCGCTCGAGGTGAACATCGAGCTGCCGGCCGGCTCGCAGGTCCAGGGCACCACGCCCATGGCGGACTTCAACTGCGAAGGCCCGCTCGGAGACTGCCGGATCAAGACGTCGATGGGAGACATCCGGGTCGACGAGGCGGCGACCGTCTCCCTGCGGACCGCCCTCGGCGACATCAACCTGCACCGGGCGACGGGCGACGCCGAGGCCATCGGCGCGGGCCGCATCGACATCGGGACGGTGGCCGGCGCGGCGACGGTCAAGAACAGCAACGGCGAGACCGCCATCGACGAGGTCACCGGCAACCTGCGGGCGAACTCGGCCAACGGCCGCATCTCCGTGGGCGTCGCACACGCCTCGGTCGACGCCAAGTCCGCCAACGGCGGCATCCGGATCGACGAGGTGGCACGCGGCCAGATCACGCTCCAGACCTCCGTCGGCAATCTCGAGATCGGCATCCGGCACGCCACCGCCGCCTGGCTCGATGTGAACAGCCGCTTCGGCGATGTGCGCAACTCCCTGGGCCCGACCGAGGGCCCCGAGTCGTCCGAAGAGACCGTCGAGGTGCGGGCCCGCACCAGCGTGGGCGACATCGTCATCCGCCGTTCCTGACCCCCGCAGAGAGGGACCGACCGCAGCATGAACACCCTGCCCGCACCCCCCGCGATCTCGGCCGTCGGCCTGCGCAAGGCATATGGCGACAAGCAGGTGCTCGACGGCATCGACCTGCACATCCCCAAGGGAACGGTCTTCGCGCTGCTCGGCCCCAATGGCGCCGGCAAGACCACCACCGTGCAGATCCTGTCCACCCTCATCGGCGCCGACTCCGGCCAGGCGCAGGTCGCGGGCCACGACCTGGCCCGCGACCCCGGCGGCATCCGCTCCGCGATCGGCGTCACCGGCCAGTTCGCCGCGGTGGACGGCCTGTTGACCGCCGAGGAGAACCTGCGCCTGATGGCGGACCTGCACCATCTGGACCGCCGCGAAGGCCGGCGGCGCGCCACCGAACTCCTGGCGAGGTTCGAACTGACCGAGGCGGCCCGGAAGCCGGCCGCCACCTTCTCCGGCGGCATGCGCCGCAAGCTCGACCTCGCGATGACCCTGGTCGGCGATCCCCAGGTGATCTTCCTGGACGAGCCGACCACCGGACTCGACCCGCGCAGCCGCCGCACCATGTGGGAGATCATCCGTGGCCTGGTCGCCGACGACGGCGTCACCGTCTTCCTCACCACCCAGTACCTGGAGGAGGCGGACCAACTCGCCGACCGGATCGCGGTCCTGGACCATGGCAGGCTGGTCGCCGAGGGGAGCGCGGAGGAGCTGAAGCGCCGGATCCCCGGCGGGCACATCCGCCTCCGGTTCGCCGACACCGGCCAACTCGCCTCGGCCGCCGGGCTCTTCGGCTCGGTGGCACACCACAGCGAGTCCCTCACCCTGCAGATACCCGGCGACGACAGCCTCCCGACCCTGCGCGCCGTCATCGACACCCTGGACGGTGCCTCGATCCACGCCGAGGCGCTCACCGTGCACACCCCCGACCTCGACGACGTCTTCCTCGCCCTCACCGGCCACACCGACGCACCGCAGGAGAGCATCCAATGACCTCCTTGTCCTACGCCACCCGTGATTCGATGACGATGCTGCGGCGCAATCTGAAACACGCGCTGCGCTACCCCTCCATGTCGATCTCGGTCATCGCGATGCCCCTCGTGATACTTCTGCTCTTCAACTACGTCTTCGGCGGCGCCCTGGGCACCGGCATCAGCGCCAAGTCCAGCGGCAGCACCGAGTACATCGACTATGTCGCCCCCGGCATCATCCTGATGGCCGCGACCTCCGGAGCCCTGTCCATCGCGGTCGGCGTCTGCGTCGACATGACCGAGGGCATCGTCAACCGGTTCCGCACCATGGCGATCTCCCGGGCATCGTTCCTGACCGGGCATGTGATCGGCAGCGTGCTCCAGACGCTGGCCAGCATCGCGGTGGTGATCGGTGCCGCGATCCTGATGGGCTTCCGGCCGAACGCCACGCCCGTCGAGTGGCTCGCGGCGGCCGGGCTCCTCACCCTGCTCACCCTGGCACTCACCTGGCTGTCGGCCGCGATCGGCCTGGTGGCCAAGAACCCCGAAACCGCCAGCAACATCCCCATGCCGCTGCAGTTCCTGCCCTTCATCGGCAGCGCCATCGTGCCCCCGGAGTCCATGCCCACCGGGCTGCGCTGGTTCGCCGAGTACCAGCCCTTCACCCCGGTCATCGAGACGCTGCGCGGTCTGCTGATGGGCACCGAGATCGGCAGCAGCGGAATCAGCGCCCTCGCCTGGTGCACCGGCCTCACCCTGGCCGGCTACCTGTGGGCGAGGTCGGCCTTCAACCGCGAGGCCACCCGGTAAGTCGGTAACCGTACAAGCCACTTCATAACCGTACAAGCCACTTCACAGCGGAGGACACATGCCCAACGAACCCGCAACGCTGCCCCTCGCCCGACCCACGGGCTGCCCCTTCGATCCGCCGGAAGAGCTGGCCCGGCTGCGCGAGCAGCAGCCGCTCCGCCGGATGCGCTACCCCGACGGACACCTCGGCTGGCTGGCCACCGGCCACTCGGTGGTCCGCGCGATCTCCGCCGACCCCCGCTTCAGCTCACGGTACGAGCTCATCCACCTCCCGGTCCCGGGCACCGGAATCACCGAGCTGCCCCCGGCCCCGGTGGGCGACCTCACCGGGATCGACCCGCCCGAGCACACCCGCTACCGGCGGCTGCTCACCGGCAAGTTCACGGTGCGCCGGATGCGTGAACTCACCTCCCGGGTCGAGGAGATCACCGCCGAGCACCTCGACGCCATGGAGCGCCAGGGGCCGCCGGTGGACCTGGTGGAGGTGTTCGCCCACCCCGTACCGGCGCTGATGATCTGCGAGCTGCTGGGCATACCCTTCGCCGACCGGGAGACCTTCCGGCGCCATATCGCGGCGACGACCTCCGTGGACTCGACCGTGGAGGAGCAGTACGCCGCCATGGCCGCACTCCAGGACTACGTCCGCGAACTGGTCCCGGCCAAGCGCGCCGCCCCCACCGACGATCTGCTCGGCGATCTGACCACCACCGAACTCACCGATGACGAACTCGCCGGAATCGTCAGCTTCTTGCTGGGCGCCGGCCTGGACACCATCACCAGCATGCTCGGCCTCGGCACCTTCGCCCTGCTGAGCCACCCCGAACAGGCCGCCGCCCTGCGCGCCGACCCCGGCCTCGCCGACCAGACGGTGGAGGAGCTGCTGCGCTATCTGACCATCGCCCACACCGGGATCCGGGCGGCCCTGGAGGACGTCGAGGTGGACGGCCAACTGATCAGGGCGGGCGAGTCGGTGACCCTCTCGATGCAGGCCGCCAATCGCGACCCGGACCGGTTCGCCGACCCCGACCGCCTCGATCTGCACCGCAAGGCCACCGGACACCTGGCCTTCGGCCACGGCATCCACCAGTGCCTGGGCCAGCAACTGGCCCGCGTCGAGCTGCGGGTCGCCTTTCCGGCGCTGTTCACCCGGTTCCCGACGCTGCGGCTGGCCATACCGGCCGAAGAGGTCCCGCTGCGCGACAGCATGAACATCTACGGGTTGCACCGGCTCCCCGTCGCCTGGGACGCATAGCCCAGGTCCTGGGTCCGGGCGCACTCCTGCCCATAGCGCCAGGTGGTGCTGGACCAGTGCAGGCAGCCGCCCAGGAACAACCGCATTCCCTCGACATACCGTTGGACGTGTGCCCGCTCCCGCCCGGACAGCCCCAGGGAGCGGCACATGCCCGGTATATCCGCCGCCAGCATGGTGAACTGCTCGCTCTGCTCGCGCATTTCGCCCAGCACGGCGGCCACCGCTTCCTCCCGGGTGCAGCCCCGCTGGTGCTGGCCGTGCAGCACGGCGTTGTTGACGCCGTCGATCAGCTCCTCCTTGGCCAGCGAGGTGATCTCGTTGACCAGGATGGCCAGATCGATGGCGATCCGCCGCATCACCATGAGTTCGGGGCCGTAGCGGGCCCCGGGCGGAAGCTCACAGTGGCCCAGGCGCTCCACCAGGTCCATCACCAGGTCCATGGCCCCCGAACCGCGGCGGAGCACCATATAGTCCATCCGCCAGGGCGTCCCGCGGACGCGTCCCCTCGCCTCGTGGGCATAGGCGGTGAGCCAGCGCTCGTAGTGGCAGAGGGCCCGGCCCCGCCAGGTCGGGGACATCCCCTCGCAGGTGCGGTGCCACAGGTCCGCGAAGGCCCGCGCGAACGCGGCCGTCGCCCCCGTGCCGGGGGCCGGGCCGCCGCCCACCGCCGAGATCAGCTCACCGGCAAGTGCCAGGCAGGCGGCGGGGTTTCGGCCCAGCGCCCCGTCGAAGGGGTCGTCGAACACCATCAGCAGGCCCATCCAGTCGGCCGCCAGGTCCAGGTCGGCCCCCAGCGCATAGGGCCAGCCCTCGGCCGCCATCCTGGTGGGCTCGCAGCGCAGCAGCCGGTGGGTGGGGTAGGCGCCGGTTCCCTCGTCGTCAAGGAGGCCGTGGCCACGGAGCCAGTCCACCATGTGCGCGCCGGCCCGTTCGGCGTCGGGGCTGATGTCCCGGGGGAAGGGCAGGTTGACGAGCTCTGCGGGAGACATGGGCAACTCCTCGATGCCATCGGGTGGTTCACCTGCCGTACCGGCGCTGTCGCCGGGCGTACCAGCGCAGGGCCCGGTGGAGGTCGCCCCGGCGGAACGCGGGCCAGGCACGGGCGCAGAAACAGAGTTCGGCCTGCTCGGCCTGCCAGGTGAGAAAGCCGGACAGGCGGTGCTCCCCCGAGGTGCGGATGATCAGGTCGGGGTCGGGCTGGCCCGCGGTGGACAGGTGCCGGTCGACCAGGGCCTCGGTGAGCGGGGTGCCGGGCTCGGCGAGGGCCGCCCGGACGGCCGTGAGGATGTCCTGCCGGCCGCTGTAGGCGATGGCGAGGTTGACTCGCATGCCGGCCCGTCCGGTGACGCGCCGGGCCGCGTCAACTGTTCCGGCAGCTTCGGTCGCTTCAGTCGCTTCGGTCGCTTCGGTCGCTTCGGTCGCTTCGGTCAGCAGGTCCCGCGCGGCATCGGGCAGCAGCTCCAGGCAGCCGATCGGGCGGAGCCGGTAGCGGGTGTCGGCGGCGAGCCGGGTGACGACCTGCTCGACAAAGGCGACCAGAGCCTCGGTGTCACTGCGGCCGAGGTTCCGGGTGGAGAGCAGATAGAGGGTGACGATCTCTATGCCCGCCCGGTCGCACCAGCCGAGCACCTCCGGCACCTTGTCGGCGCCACGCTGATGGCCCGAGTGGATGTCACGGCCATGGCTGCGCGCCCACCGGCGGTTGCCGTCCGGGATGATCCCCACATGGCGCGGCAGCCCGGCCCCAGGTCCCCGCCGCCCGGGTATGGTCATCGACGCCCCCTCGACGACGGCGCCCGTATATGGATGCGGCGCCACAAGGTGTGTACTTCCCATTGCGCCTCGGATCGGTGGAAACGGGCAGGCGCACCGGCGGGCGCATGGGCGCCCGTACCCGCCGCGAGCAGGCATTCTGCATCGCCCTGTGGACCCGTATGCCTCCGTGCCCCTCTTGCGGACTGCTCGACCGGGCCGTTCGACTGGTGAGCAGGCAAGGCTGTATCGACGGGCCGTGTGGAACCGCGGTCCGCGCATGACAAGGGCCCCATATGACGTCGTCAGCACCCAGTGACGCGGCGGTCCGCCTGAGCGAGCACCTGGCCTCCCTGGTGGGGCCGGACGGCCGAGTCCGCTGCCCCCCACGCAGCCGCGCTCTGGAATCGGTCCTGGCCTGGCAGTTGCTCAAACGCTCGCCCCGCCACTCCGAGGCCCGTGCGCGGTTGTCCCGCTACCTCGCGTCCACCCCGGCCTCGGCCGCGCCGACGCCCTTCGACCGCCTCCTGCTGGCCGCCGCGCTCGGAACGGGAGCGCCGGACGCCGGCGCGGAGGACGTACTGGCCGGGTTCACCCACCACACGGCGGCCCGCAAGCGGATCCTGGCCGACACCGTGCTGTATCTGGCCGGTGCCCGCCGCACCCTGCCCGAGCGGCCGGCCGAGGCCTTCGCCGGCCAGGGGCTGCACAGCTGGAAGCGCCCCGAGCTGGCCGCCTGCCGCATTGTGCACGCCCAGGCCGCGGGCCGGGCCCGGGCGGTGCCCGCGAGTGAACTCGCCCGGCTGGACCGGCTGGTGAGCGGGGCGCAGATCCATGAGCGCAACCACCTCTCCCATCTGCTCCATCTGTCGGCCCTCGCCCCCTACCCCGGCCACCGCACGGCGGTGGAGCGGGGCATCGGGCTGCTGACGGAGGTCCAGGCGCCGGACGGCGGCTTCAGCCTGTCCACCGGCGCGGACACCTGGGTCACCTCCGTCGTCGCCCTCGCCCTGGCCGAATCCGGCACGGCCCCGGCGTCCGTCGCCCGCGCCTGCTCCTGGCTGGCCGACCGGCAACAGGCCGACGGCGGCTGGTCGTTCGGCCCCGGCGTCACCCAGACCGATGTGGACACCGCCTACTCCTGCCTGAAGCTGCTGCACCTGACCGGGCCCGCCCGGCACACCCGGGCCCTGGACCGCGGCCACAACTACCTGCTCGCCACCCAGAACGTGGATGGCGGATGGCCCGTCTATCTGCGCGGCAACCCCTCCGAGCCCGCCATGACCGGCGGCGCCATCAGCGCCCTGGCCGACCGTCCGGAACGACACCACCAGGCAGTCGTGCGCGCCGTCGACTGGCTGACCGCCCGTCAGCACGCCGACGGCACCTTCGAACGCGGCTGGAGCCTGGCCGAGGCCAACGCCGTCTTCCGCGCCGTCCAGGGCCTCCGCAACGCCCTCGACCGCATCGGCCTGCCCGCCCCCACCGCCTCGGCGGCCCGTGCGGCGCTCAGCCGCGCGGCCGACTTCCTGCACCGCTCGCAAAATCCCGACGGCGGCTTCGGGCATCGCATCGGCGACCCCAGCGACCCGATCAGCACCGGCTTCTCCCTCGCCGCCCTCGCTCACCTGTGCTGCACCACCGCCCGGGCCGCCGCCCGCGGCTACCTCCACCGGGAGCAGAACCCGGTCGGCGGCTTCACCTCCGCCCCGGATACCGTCTCGCCCCGCCCCTTCCCGCTCGACCTGCCCGCGCTCGCCCCGGCGTATGTGCTGCGCGGGCTGACCTACGACGCCGCCCGGCCGTCAGGCGATCCAGTGCGGACGGCGGACGGCGGACGAGGGCGGTAGGCCGTCGGCGAGTGCGGTGGCCATGCGGTGCACGGCCTCGCGCAGGGCATCGGGCGGGGCGGTGTAGGGGATGCGCAGGCGCTGTTCGAAGAGGCCCGGGTGGGCGGCGAAGTAGCCGCCGCCCTCGATGCGCACCCCGCGGCCGAGCGCCCGCTCGGCCAGTGCCGAGGCGATGGGCTCGCCCAGGTCGACCCAGAGGGACAGCCCGCCGGGCGGCGGCCGCCAGGTCCACCGCGGCAGGTGCTCGGCGAGCGCCTCGCCCAGGGCGGCGCGCTGCCTGCGCAGCTGGTCCAGGCGGCTTGGCAGCAGCTCCCCGGCCCTGGCCAGCAGCTCGAGGGCCAGCAGCTGGTCCAGCACCGAGCCGCCCATGTCGTTGGCCATCCGCTGGCCGGCGAGCTCGGTCACCAGCCGCGAAGGGGCGCGCAGCCAGCCGATGCGCAGGCCGCCCCAGTGGGTCTTGCTCATCGAGCCGATCGTGATGACCTGGCCGGTGCCACCGGGCTTGGCGTGGCAGGCGAAGGGCGGCGGGGCGGGGACGTCGAGGGCGAGGTCCGCCAGGGTCTCGTCGATGACCAGCCAGGTGCCGGAGCGTTCGGCGGCCCGCAGTACCCGGACGCGCTCCCGCTCCGGCATCAGGCAGCCGGTGGGGTTGTGGAAGTCCGGGATGAGAAAGGCCAGTTGGGGCACCGCCTGGCGCAGCGTCGACTCGGTGATCCCGATGTCCCAGCCGGCCTCGGTCACCGGGACCGGCACGGTGCGCAGCCGGGCGCGGCGCAGGGCCTCCAGGGCGTTGGGATAGGACGGGTTCTCGATCATGACCCGGTCGCCGGGTCCGCACAGCAACCCCGTGATCAGGGTGAGTGCGTGCTGAGCACCGGAGGTGACCAGGATCTGTTCGGGCAGGGTGGCCAGGCCCCGCCGGGTGAACCGCTCGGCGATGGCGGCCCGCAGCTCCGGAAGGCCATAGGGGTGGTAGCCGGGTGTTTCGGCGTGCTCGGCCAGCCGGGGGGCGACCTGCGCGAGCGCGTCGACGAGCGCCTGCTCCGGCAGTCCGGGGGCGGCCCTGGCCAAGTCGATGGCGGCGTCCGGGGTTTCGAGGGCCCGGGCGATGCCACGGGGGGTACGGTCCTCCGGCAGGGCCGTCCAGGTGCCGGAGCCCTGGCGGCTGTGGGCGTAGCCGCTCTCCCGCAGCAGGTCGTACCCGGCGGTGACGGTGGCCCTGCTGGTGTTCAGCGCGGCCGCCAGTTCCCGCTCGGCCGGGAGCCTGGTGTGCAGCGCGATCCGTCCGTCCAGGATCAGTGCGCCGATCTCCCGGGCCAGCCGGCGGAAGGCGGGCTTTGCTTCCGTCAGGTCCGGCAGCAGGGCGGCCAGCTGCCGGCTCCCCAGCGCCCCGCCGGCCCGGCCGGCCCCGTCCCCGTGCCGCGGCGGATGCGGAGCAGCAGCCATTCCAACCACTCCCTCCGAATTGGTCATGTTTTACAGGCCAATCAATCTACAGACTCGCCGCCAATGACCTTGAGGCACATCGGAACCCAGGAGGCGGTCGGCATGCAACGGAAGATCACGGGCGGAGACGCCCCGCCCCCGCCGCCCCTCACCTATCTCCCCCTCGGCGAACGCCCGCTCCGCCGCCTTCCCCAGCTGTTCGCCGGCCTCGCGCTGTACGGCCTCAGCCTCTCGGCCGTGGTCCGGGCCGCGCTGGGCGTCAACCCGTGGAGCGTCCTGGCCGAGGGCGTGGAGCGCCACACTCCGCTGAGCTTCGGCCTGGTCAACGGCGCCCTCGGCGTGCTGGTGCTGCTGTTCTGGATCCCGCTCAAGCAGACGCCCCGGCTCGGCACTATCGCCAATATCGTCGTCCTGGCGTGCTCATCCGACCTCGGCCTCGCCCTCCTCCCCCGGCACCCGGACCTCCCCCTCCGGGCGGGCCTGCTCCTCGGCGGCATCCTGGTCAACGGCCTGTCCATCGCGATCTACGTCGGCGCACGCTTCGGCCCCGGCCCCCGGGACGGGCTGATGACCGGTGCGGCCACCGCAACCGGCCGCTCCATCCGGCTGATCCGCACCCTGATCGAGATCACCGTGCTGGCGATCGGCTGGCTGCTCGGCGGGACCGTGGGCGTCGGCACGGTGCTGTACGCGGCCGCGGTCGGCCCGATCACCCAGGCGTTCCTTCCCCGGTTCGGCTACCGGAGCACGGTGCCCGTGGCCCCGGTGCGGGGCCGGCGCGACCACAGGTCAGCGGGGATCCCGACGTGAGGCGGCAGTCACGCCGGTGGATCGTACGGGTCGCCGGTGGCGGGAGAACGCGTTGCCTCGGTGCGGACCGCCGGTGCAGGTCCGCTGCCCCGGGTCAGGCGCCGTCGGCCGGTTCGGCGATCAACGCGGTGGCGACGTGGCGGAAGCCCGCCCGGGCGTAGATCCGGGCCACGTCTTCGTCGCCTGCCGAGAGAAAGACGGTCTCCACACCCCGCCGCTGCAGGGCGTCCGTGACCAGTGCCGCCGTGACCGCGAGGGCGAGACCGCGCCGCCGCGCGGCCGGCAGAGTGCCGACGCCGGCGATCTCGCTGACGGAACCCACCGGCTGGTGCTGTCCGGAGCACAGCACCGTGCCGTCGCGCAGGGCGGCGACGAGCACCGACGTACGGTCCCCGAGGCGTGCCGCGAGATGTGCCACCGAGCCGTCCTCGGTCAGGGCACGTGCCTTCTCGGCCAGCTGTGCCGGGCCCGTCGAGCCGATGCGGGTGCCCGGTTCGGTGAAGGCGAGGTGGGCGGCGGCGAGTGCGTCGGCGAGCATCGGGTCGTCCGGGCCGACGGTCCGGACCGTCACGCCCTTGGCCACGGTGGGGGCGGGGGCGCCCGGGCCGAGCAGCATCAACGGGTGCTCGTGCACGGTGAGTCCCGCCGCCTCGGCTGCGGCCCGGAGGGAAGGAGTCGTCTCGGCGACCCACTCGAAGCTCTCGGGCACCCCGAGTTCACGCTGGCGCGCGCGGACCCGGGCCACGTCCCCGGGGCCGACCGGGCCGGGCCGGTCGAGGGCCGGGCGGGCATAGTACGGCCAACTGCCCCGGCCCTCCTGCACAAACAGGGTCAGCGGCCCGAAATCCTCGGCCCGCCCACCGGTGCGGGGGACGGCGTCGTAGTACGCCTCCAGCCTGGCAAGCTGATCGGAAACCTCGAAAAACACTGTGGTATCCAAGCAGTTGCCGCCCTGGCTCGCCACCGGATTCGGACCGGGCCGCCGCGGTTGCGTCGGAACGCCGTGGAACGGAGGCCGAGCCCAGGACGGCAAGCGCGCTCACTGCTCGCCGACCGGCGGCTGTCGGGCCAGGAACTCTTCAAATGCCGCTGCCTGCTTGGGGTCCATGTATCCCTGGCGCGCGTGCAGGGCTTTGTCCTCGAGCCACGCCGCCTCGTCGGCAGTCAGCTGCACGGCCACCACCATCCCGCTCCGGGCGAAGCTCACCCGCCTGCCATCGGCACGCACATACCGGATGTAGGGTCCATACTCCTGCGGGCCCGCCAACGGTTCGGCCTGGAGCCGGCCGACGTCCCACGTCGGCTCGTTCGCGTCCTGCTCTTCCTCTTCCTGCGACATCGGTGCGGGTATGGGGTAGTCGGCACGGGCCCAGTGCTCCAGCTCGGCCACCAACCCCGCCGGGAACAGGACACTCACCGGCACGTTGGCCTCAGTGAGCACGACGCGTTCGCCGGTGGACTCGACCAGCGAGACGAGGCGCTGGTAGTCGATCGGGCCGGGGGCGTACCGGCGCTCAACAACGATCTTCACATCTCCCATGCAGCCGGACTGTGACTAGCAGCAATAGTTGTCACCGACAGGAGCCTCTGACTTGGGCTGTTGTAGCAGTTTTCAGCGGCAGTTGGCACCAAATGCGCGCAGTAGTTGTCACCTCCGGGCGGATCTCAATCGTGTTGTCACCAGCTTCGAAGATCGTGCCCAGGTCGAGCGTGATGACAGTTGGCTCAGGGCATGGGCGGAGACCTTCGGCCGGACGTGGCTGGTGATGTGCCGTGGTCGCACGGCTGTGCCTGGGACGATCTGCTCGTTCCGGTGCTCGTCGACTCCAGCCGGAGCACTCTTGATCTGGGCGAGGGCTGGACCCGCCGCTGGACAGTGACGTGGCGGACGGGCGGGGACGAGGTGTCCTGCGTCGTCAGGGACCTGGCCCGGACACCGGTTACGGATGGCGGTCCTGTGCGGTGGTTCTCTTGGCGGCGGGCTCAGCGACACCGCCCGGGCCTGCAGTTCCTCGTCAGTACGGGCCGTCATCATGGAGCGGAGAGCTTGGAGGAAGCCCGCCTGTTGCTGGTATTGGACTTCGCGGCTGACCTGATCGATGTGGTGTCGCAGCCGCTGAAGATGTGGTTCGGCACGGCGGAGAAGCGCCGGAGCCATATCCCGGACTTCCTCGCGATAACGCGTTCCGGGGTGTGGCTGATCGACGTACGGCCGGAGCCTTTGATCAAAGAGAAGGACCGGGAGTCCTTCGCGGCGGCGGCCGAGGTCGCGCTGGTCTGCGGCTGGCGCTATATGGTCGCGGCTCGCTGGCGCGAGCACGTCCTGGCGGCCGTAGATGCCTTCTCCTCTCAGCGGCGGGCGCTGTCCGACCCGCTGGGACTGCGGCCTGCGCTGCTCCAGTCGGCCGGTGAAGGAGCGACGTTCGGTGAACTGGCGGAGGCCAGCGCGTTCCCGCCGCTCGCGCGGGCACAGCTGCTGCACCTGCTCTGGCACCGGCGCTTGGGCGTCGATTTGTCCCAGCCGTTCGGGGATGTCTCTCGTGTGGTCAGCAGCGGGGTTCCGCGGTGACTGCTGCAGCGAGGGTGCTGGACCTGTCTCCTGGTGCCGCGGTGGTGCTGGACGGCACCGAGTGGACGGTGGAACGTCGCGAGCCGGAACTGGGCCGGCTCCAGCTAGTGTCGGGCGACGGCACCCGGCAGACGGTGAGTTTCCGTTTCCTGGTGAACCACCCGGGTTGTCGGCCATCGTCCCGGACGGCGGCCTCGGGAGCCGACCGGGACCGTCAGCCGAAGACCTTGCAGGACCTGAAGCCGGGGAAGCGGGAGCTGGCCGCACTGCGGCTTGCGCACCTGCTGGAGGTGGAGACGGGGTTCCGCAGCGGTGATCCGCTGCGGCCGGGGCCGGGAGAGCCGAAACCGGAGTACGACCCGGACGCCACGACGCTGACAGGCCGCCGCAGAGCGAAGGTGGCCGAGTTGCAGGCGATGGACCGGCAGCAGGCGAAGCTCCTGGGGGTGGATCGCGTGAGCTATCGCACGCTGATCCGGTGGGATGTCAAGCGCCGGCAGTCCGGTCTGGTCGGCTGCGCCGACGAGCGTTGGCTTCGGGAGAGCGGGGGCCATCCCGCGGTCACGGAAGAGATCCGAGAGGCGATCTTCGCGGTTCGGGAGGAGGCCCTGCACCGGTCTAGGGTCACCATGCGCACGCGCGAGCGCATGATCCACCAGTATGTGCGCGAGACCTTCCCCGACCGGAAGGTCGAGGTCCCCTGTTACAACACCCTGCGGGCTGTCTGGCATGAGTGGTTCGGGTCGGGCGGCTCACGTCAGCGCTATGCGCGCTCGGCCGAACTGCCGATGAAGAACGGACACGTGCTCGTGCACCGTCCTGGCCAGGTGGTCGCGCTGGACACCACCGTGCTGCCGGTGATGGTCCGCGAGAGCGTGTTCGGCGACCCGGTGACCGTCCATCTCACCCTCGCCATAGACGTCCACACGCATTCGCTCTGCGCGTTCCGGCTCACGCTGGTCTCCGACACCTCGGCGGATGTCGCCATGCTGCTGCGAGACGTGATGCTGCCGCTGCCGATGCGCGCGGACTGGGGCGAGGACCTGGAGTGGCCCTACCCCGGGCTGCCCGCGGCAGTGGTCGCCGAGTTCGCCGGGCACAAGGTCGCCGGGCTGCCGTTCTTCACTCCGGAGACGGTCACCACTGACCACGGGTCGGTCTATCGCAACCACCACCTGGTGGAAGTCCAGCGGGTGATCGGCTGCAACATCCTTCCTGCTCGCACCTTGCGGCCCACCGACAAACAAGCGATCGAAAGAGCGTTTGGGGCAATCCGGTCACTGCTGTTCGAGCAGCTGCCGGGTTACACCGGCATCGACACAGCCGACCGCGGGGCCGACCCGGAGGGCGACGCGGTGCTGACCATCGATGAGATGGAACACCTGGTCGCCACTTGGATCGTGTCCGTCTGGCAGAGGCGGAGGCTGGGCGAATACGCGCCGAGTTGGGATCCGGGCGGGGACCATAGTCCGAATTCGCTGTTCGCGGCGTCGTTCGCCCAGGCCGGGCTCGCGATGGACATCCCCTCACCGGAGCTGTTCTACGAGTTCCTGCCGACCCACTACGTCCAGAAGATCGACCCCCGGCGCGGGGTGAAGATCCGCGGACTGTGGTATCACGACCGGGAGTTGCTTGAGCCCTACCTGGGGCGGAAGTCGACGCGCGGCGGCAAACACAAGGGCAAGTGGGTCATCCGGCGCGATCCCCGGGACCGGCGCCAAGTGTTCTTCCAGGATCCCATCTCACACCAGTGGTATCCGCTGCCCTGGACCGGGCTGCCGCCCAGTGGGCAGGCTCCGGCTTTCGGCGATGCACGCGTACGCGAACTGCTGAAGAAAGCCGATGCCTGCGGACTGCGACCTAAAACCGACGACGAACTGCTGCCGGTCCTGCTGGAGTTGATCGGCGCACGAGTCCCGGTCAGCCAGTGGCCGACCCGCATGCCGAAGTCGGAGCGGACCGAGCATGCCCGTGAGGTCACCCAAGCAGCAGCCGCGCAGGCCGACCGGCCCCAGAGCGGGAACAACCGCAAGTCCCGCCCGCAGGCAGCCGCAGCAGCCGGCGAGACGGTGGTGACTCCATTGCGCTGGCCGGAACGGGCCAGGCAGGCCGAGCAGAGCATCGACAGCCAGCGGCGCCACCGGCGCGAACAAGCAGTCCAAGCCCGACCTGAGCCACCGCCGCCGTTGGGTGAGAGTCTGCGCAAGCGCGATCTGTTCCTCCTGCCAGAGGAGGACGGAGAGGGGGAACCGCATGGCGGACCCGCAGGATGAGTCCGGCATCGTCCCCTTTCTGCGGGCCGGGCCGCCGCCGGACCGCACTACCAACGAAGGGTGGCAGCAGTGGCAGGAGCGACGCGGGCTGTTTGTCCCGGCTCCTCGTCTGTCGCTTGGGGAGTACGCGGCAATGAGCCCGAGGCGTCAGGCTCTGCATGACCTGCACCGCACGGCGACCCACGTGAACATGGGCCTGCTGGAGACCCCGATGAGCGCGAAGGTCACCAAGCTGATGCATGTGCGGCTGCGGAACAACGCACTGAACTTCGAGCCAGGCACCCGTGACGGTCTGATGATCAGCGGCGGCGGTTACCTCGGGAAAACCGAAACGGTCTGTGCTGCGGCCGCCACCTTCGAGGCCGTCTGGCGGGAGTTGCACCGACAGCTTCTGCCCGGCCCCACTCCGGGCACCCGTGATCTGTTCGTGCCGGTCGCATACTGCCGGACCCCGGTCCGGGCGACTCCGAAGGGACTTTGCGCCGCCATTCTGGACTTCTTCGGCGCCCCGCACCCCAAGACGCTCAATGGCATGATCCGGTCGGTCAAGGACTCACTGCGGGACCACCACACCACGGCCTTGCTCCTGGACGACATCACCCGGCTCCGCCTCCACCGTGAAGACGACCAGGACACCCTCGACTTGGTCCGTGAGCTGATGGACCTCAACGTCACCCTGGTACTGATCGGCGTCGACATCCCGAACTCCGGGCTGCTGCGGGGAGGTTACCCAGATCCCCGCACCGGGCAGTGGGTCTTCCCGCCGGTCAGGACCGGCAAGAGTTTCAACCCGGCCGCCGTCACCCAGACCGAACGCCGCTTCGACATGATCGACCTCGATCCGTTCGACTACAGCACTCCCGAGGGCATCGCCGCCTTCATCAGCCACCTCACCGGGATCGAGGACCGGCTGCGGCTGTTCCGGGCCTGGCCCGGGATGCTCACCGAAGGTGACATGCCGGAATATCTCTACCGCCGCACCCGCGGCATCGTCGGCCTCCTCAAACGGCTGATCGAAGACGCCTGCACCGAAGCGATCGACAGCGGCGCCGAAGCACTGACTCCCGAACTGTTCCCCGCGGTCCCCATCCGGCTGGGCGACCTCGGCGACCGCGACCCGGACGCCGGCGAAATCCCCGATGTCCCGGACGAGGCCACCACCGCCAACCGGACAGCCAAGAAGCCTGGAAAGCGAGGACGCAACACCGTCTTCGACGACCGGGGCACACCCCCAGCGGCCCAGGCGTGATCCAGCACAACGTCGAAACCCGGCCCCTGCCCCGCAGCCTGCAACCGCTTCACGACGAGTCGCTCCCCGGCTTCCTCCTCCGCCTCGCTCACCGGCTGGGCATCGCCCCAGGCCGCCTCGCCGCCTGGACTGGGCTGACACGCGGCAAGCCAGCCGCAGGACTGCCTGTGACATACCAATACCGGCTGGACAAACCCACCTTCGCCGCCTTCGCTCTCGCCTGCCGGCTGTCCCACCAGGAACTGTCCGGCATGCTCCTGCTGCCCTTGGCCACCCGTTACGGCCCCCTGGACTCCCGCCTCATGGGCCGCCACGGGCCCGCACGGGTCACTTACAACAACAGCTGGGTCTTCACGCGCGGCACCCGCTACTGCCCGGAATGTTTGGCCGGTGACAGAAGCCCACTCCAAGAGCTCCTCGGCGGCGCCTGGCAGCGGAAATGGCGCTTGCCCCCTGTGTTCGCCTGCCCCAAGCACCGATGCCTGCTCCGACGGAGTTGTCCGGTCTGTGAGGCGCAGCCCCTTCACGGAACCGGCGCAATGAGCCTGATCCCCCACGCATTGGACGACGGTCTGCACCCCACCCAGTGCCGCTCATACCGGGCACTCTCCAGGAATGGGCCCTCAACGTCTTGCGGAACTGTCCTCGCCGAGCCCAGCCTCCCGGCCCCGAGCCCCAGCGGTCACACACTGGGCAGATTGATCAGCCTCCAAGAGCGGCTGCTTCGCCTTCTCGACCCGCGAGGCCCGCAAACGATGCCGAGCTGCGGCATCCCTATCCCCGTGGCCCAGTACTTCATGGACATGCGGGTTCTTACCGCCCTGATCTTTCTGTCCTGGCCGGCCGCCCGGCAGTTCGCAGCCACTTCAGAACTCGCTGCCGCCCTTGACCAAGAGGCCGACCGACGCCGGGAAGCCTCACGCCAGCTCCGGTCAGGCCGCGGGAAAAAGCACATCTCCCGCCCCTACACCGCACCCCCCGAGGACCCTCTCCTCTGCGGAGCCGTCCTGGGAATCGCCGAGATCATCCTCAGCGCCGGCAACTCACAATCGGCCCGCGACCTGCTCAAGCCCGTCGTCACAAACACCCACACCATCGACCGAGGAACAAAGCTCTCCTACCTGCGGCACTTCAACGGCACTTCGCCAGCCCTGACGGCCGCACTCAGCCCACGCAATCTCGTCGGCCGCGCTCACCAACCAACCGAGCAACCTCGTCAGCAATGACACGCATCGAGTGCCTGGCAGCCTCCCGGAGGCTCGCCTCGTCCGCCTCGGTGAGCTCCGCCCGCAGACGGCGATACCCCTCACGCAACAGTTCCGTGTCCACGTCAGCCTGACCGGCCACAGACAGCCTCTCCGCTACCGATCCCAACCGGTGCCAAATAGGCCCCGGTGTCCTATCTCTGGCCCACGGTGCAAAGTAGCCGCTACAGCTCGAACGTCATCTGGCCGGAGGCTTCGAGGGCGGGCACGCGAGGGTCACCGCTCCGCGGCGTCGAGCTGGCGGGGAAGGGCACGCAGCTCACGGAGGTCGGGGATGTGGTTGTAGAGGGTGCCCGGGGAAACGCCGAGGAGCTTGGCGATCGAGGTGATTGAGCGGCCCGGGTCGGGCAAGAGGTCGCGGGCAGCTTTGATGACTTCCTCGGTGGCGACAGTGGGGCGTCCGCCGACCCGGCCGCGGGCGCGTGCGGCGGCCAGGCCCTCCTTGGTGCCGATGACGATGAGTTCGCGGATGAACTCGGCGAGCGCGGCGAAGACGTGGAAGACGAGTCGTCCGCCGGGGGTGGTGGTGTCCAGATTCTCGTGCAGCGAGGTGAAGCCGACGCCACGTCCACGCAGCTCGGCGACCATGTTGATGAGGTCCTGGAGGCTGCGGCCGTAGCGGTCGAGCGAGGGGACCACGAGCGTGTCGCCCGGGTCGAGGAACGCGTGGCACGCCTTCAGCTCGGGGCGGAGTGCGTCCTTGCCGGACTTCTTGTCCGCGAAGATCTTCCGGCATCCGGCGGCGGTGAGCGCGTCGAGCTGCCGCTCCAGCTTCTGCCCGCCGGTCGACACCCGGGCGTACCCGATTTTGATCTCGGTGCGGACAAGGGGCTCGGCGACGAGAAGGTCCGGGCGTTCGGCCGGTTCGAGATCAGTCACGTCGTGGCCTTGGTCAGCGTCAGTACGCACCCGGGGCGGGGTGGGAAGCGCGACGTCATTCCCTGCTGTCCTCCTGCCGCTCGAAGCTGAACTCGACGTGGCCGGCTTCGTCGATGCGTTCCTGGAAGGGGACGCCGTGTGCTTCCAGCTGAGCCCGGGTCAGGTCAGTGGCGTTCGTCTTTCCGCTGCCCATCGCTCCGAAGGTGACTGCGCCCTGGGCTTCCACGTCCGTGGCCCGCTGGGGGATCACGGCCCACCGGGAGAGGTCCCCCTGGGGGTCGATGTCGGCGATGCCGGTACGACGGCCCTCACGGGCGACCTGGTCGACCAGGTCTTTGACGCTGATCCCGCGCCGCTCGGCCTCAGCCTCTAGCAGCTGCCGTGCTTCCCTCGACGCGCTCTCGATGCTGTTCACCATCGCCGCCCTTCAGTGAGTTGCTGTATCTGCGTCCGTGTCTTCCCCGAATCATGTCAGAAAACGGTGGTCCGAGGTTCTTGAACGGCACGGGTTTTTGAAGGGTTTTTTGAAGGCCCTGCCGGGGGTGTGCGCGCCTGACCCGGCGATCTTCAGAAAACGAAGGTTTTTTGACGACCCGGCAGACGGTCAGGCGTCCCGAAGAGCGGTACGGATGCTGTCCGCGACCGGCGGGGCGAAGGCGTCCAGCAGGTAGGGGCCAGGCGCGAAGCAACGGGGAAAGGCGGACGACCGACGGCTACTTTGCACCGTGGGTCAGAGATAGGACACCGGGGCCAAATACCAGTGAGAAGTGCCAACTATCGCTGCGAGTCACACGGACGCTACCGGACAGGAGAGCCGCACTTTTGCAAGCACCCGCTTGCAAAAGTTAGCAAGCTGCGGCAGCATCGCCCCATGGCATCACTCAATGTCGGCAATCTCGGCGAGTATCTGCGCGAACAGCGGCGCAATGCGCAGCTGACGCTGCGTCAACTCGCTGATGCGGCAGGAGTGTCCAACCCGTATCTCAGCCAGATCGAGCGCGGCCTTCGCAAGCCCAGCGCCGAGATCCTGCAGCAGCTGGCCAAGGCGCTGCGGATCTCCGCCGAGACGCTGTATGTGCAGGCCGGGATTCTGGACGAACGGGACCGGGACGAGGCAGAGGTTCGCAGTGTGATCCTCGCCGATCCCTCGATCAATGAGCGGCAGAAGCAGGTACTGCTCGAGATCTACGAGTCCTTCCGCAGGGAGAACAGGCTCGCGAAGGACGACGACAGCATGCCTTCCAGCTGACCCAGGACAGGGCGGCTACCCCGGAGACTCCGGAGACTGGAGAAGCGACGCCATGGCGATCACCCAAGACATCCGCAAGGCGGCCATCGACAACGGCTACGCGGCGGCCGGGGCCCTCGACCTCGGCGCCGAGAAGATCGGGCAGTTCGTCACGGAGGCGCCCGGGCGCCTCGAGCAGTTGCGCAAGACCGACCCGAAGGCCCTGGGCGAGCGGGTGACCAAGGGGGCCAAGGAGGCCCAGGAGCAGATCACCACCAAGGCCACCGCGTTCTTCGGCAGCCTTGACACGGACGTCAAGAAGCTGGGGCAGACCGGACAGGACCTGCTGCTGCAGGGCGTCGGGCTGGCCGTCGCGGGCGTGGCGAAGGCCGGTGAGACGCGCGACCGGCTGGCCGAGCGCGGCCGGGAGGCCGTGAAGACCTGGCGCGGGGAGCAGGGCGGCGAGGCGCGGGAGATCCCGGTCGCCACCGAGCCGGGGACGGACGAGCCCGCGCCCAGGACCGGGGCAGCGGAGGACAAGGCCGAGGAGCCCGCGGCCAAGCCCGCCGCGCGGAGGGCCGCCACCCGTAAGCCCGCCGCCAGGAAGACGGACGCCCGGGCCACCGACGAGTAGCCGGCCGAGGAGGCGATCCGGGCACCACCCGCGTGCCCGGTTCGTTCTCCCGGTACGGTTGGCAGCAGGGGGCAGACCGTACGCGTCACGGAGACGGACAAGAGGTGGGCGGCATGCTGGTGGAAGGCTTTGGCGAGATCCTGTACTGGGTGTCGATCGGCCTGCTCGTCTTCACGATGGCCGCCTTTGTCAACGCGGCCGTGCACCGCGAGGACGCCTATCGAGCGGCCGACAAGCAGAACAAGGGCTTCTGGCTGATCATTCTCGGCCTCGCGGTGGCCCTCAACCTCTTCTTCGGCATCATGAACTTCCTGCCGTTGCTGGGGCTGGTCGCCACGATCGTCTACTTCGTGGACGTCCGCCCCGCGCTCAAGCAGGTGTCCGGGCGCGGTGGCCCGCGCCGCCGCGGCTCCAGCTCGGACGGTCCCTACGGGCCGTACAACGGCGGCCGCTGACGCCCGGGCGGGCTCATGCGGCTCCGCCGCGCGCTCAGCGGTCCAGGAGCAGTACGGCCAGGTCGTCGGTCAACTCCCCGCCGTTCAGGGCCCGTACCTCGGTGACGGCCGCCTCCAGCAGCTCCTCGCCGCATAGCCCGGCCTGCATCTGACGGGCAATCAATTCAATCATGCCGTCCTGGCCGAGCCGTTGCGCGCCGGCCCCGACCCGGCCCTCTATCAGGCCGTCGGTATACATCAACAGGCTCCAGGAATCGCCGAGTTCAACCTGGCGGCGCGGCCAGCGGGCGCGCTCCAGCAGGCCCAGCGCCGGGCCGCCACCGTCCTGCGGCAGCAGGCGGGGAAGCCGTCCGGGGCGGGCGAGCAGCGGGGCCGGGTGACCGGCCAGGCAGAGACCGGCCGACCGGCCGTCGGGGGCGATGTCGACCGTACACAGCGTGGCGAAGATCTCGTCATCGGCGCGCTCCACTTCCAGAACCTGCTGGAGGGTGCCGAGAAGTTCATCGCCGCACAGCCCGGCCAGCGTCAACGCCCGCCAGGCGATGCGGAGTTCGACCCCGAGGGCGGCCTCGTCCGGGCCATGGCCGCAGACGTCGCCGATCATCGCGTGCACGGTGCCATCGGGCGTGCGGACCGTGTCGTAGAAGTCGCCGCCGAGCAGGGCGCGGCTGCGGCCGGGCCGGTAGCGGGCGGCGAAGCGCAGGCTGGAGCCGGCCAGCAGGGGGTTGGGCAGCAGCCCGCGCTCGAGGCGGGCGTTCTCCTCGGCGCGCAGCCGGGACTCGGTGAGCTGACGCTGGGCGAGGTCGGCGCGCTTGCGCTCGACGGCATAGCGGATGGCGCGGCTGAGTACCCGGCCGTCGAGTTCGTCGCGGAAGAGGTAGTCCTGCGCGCCGACCCGCACCGCTTCGGCGGCGCGCTCGGCGTCCGCCTCGCCGGTGAGCACCAGGACGGCGTGGAGCGGGGCGAGCCGCAGCACCTGGCGCAGGGTCTCGAGCTCATCGGGGACGGCCCCGGAGCCGCAGTCCACGGCGGGCAGGGCCAGATCCAGGAGGATGCACTGCACATCGGGGGTGAGCAGCCGGGCGGCCTCGGTGAGATTGCGGGCGGTGCGGATGCGGATCGGCTTGCCCGCGACCGAGGTCAGCTGCGAGACGTCCGGCATCGCCAGCGACCCCGCCGGGTCGTCCTCGATGACCAGCAGGGACAGCCCGCCGTCGGGCAGCGCGGCGGTCGGTTCCGCCGGCTTTGGCACGGTTACGGGCATCACGTCGATTCCTTCCCTCCCCCCGAGGGCAGCGCCCAGGGGACGGGCACCGACGCGACCCTAGCGGGGAGGCGCGGCCAAACGGAATGGTACGGAGCCACCCGCCTCTGTCATATGCCGTCGCCAATGCCGCTTTTGGCGCATGAAAGACAAAAGCTGGCATGAGAAACATCACGTCCACGACCGCGGACGGTGTTCAGGGCGTCCTGGGCACCCCTAGCCCGGCCGCACCACCCCGAGGATCGGCATCGACCCCGCGCCCGCGAGCGTCACCTGCCGCCCCGGCCGGGGGGCGTGCACAATCGTTCCGTCACCGACGTACATCGCGACATGGCTGGCGTCCGCGAAATAGATGATCAGGTCGCCCGGCCGCATGTCCTTGACGTCGACCTTGGGCAGCTGCCGCCACTGCTCCTGCGAGGTGCGCGGTATCGAACGGCCCGCCGCCTCCCAGGCCCTGAGCGTAAGTCCGGAGCAGTCATAGGTGTTGGGGCCGTCGGCGCCCCAGACGTAGTCCTTGCCGATCTGCGCCGTCGCGAACTCGACCGCCCGCTTGCCGTCGGTACTCGCCGAGCCGGAGCCCTTGAGGTCGACGCCCTTCAGGGGCTGCGAGGCAAGCCACTGCCGCTGGGCCTGCCGGGCCTGCTCCTCCTCCAGCTTCTTCAGCCGCTCGCGCTCCTCGGCCGCCAGCTTCGACTCGAGCGCCTTGGCGGCGTCCAGCCTGGCCTCGATCTCCTTCTTGGCGCCGGCCTTCTTCTTCCGCTCCTCGTCCAGCTTCTTCCAGCGCTCACCGGCGGCCTGGGCATAGCGGTCCAGATCGGCCTTGGCCGACTTGGCGTCGGCCAGCAGCTGGCGGGTCGCCTGCTGGCCCTTGTGGGTCGTGGACAGCCCTTCGATGAAGTCCTCGGGCGCCCCGGAGAGGAACAGCCGGGCGCCGGGCGGCAGTCCCTCACTGCGGTACTGGGCACGGGCCAGGGCCCCGATCTGATCCGTCAGCTGGTCCATCCGCTGCTGCGCGGCGGCGACCTGCTTGGTCAGCTCCTTGACGTTCTTCTCCTGCAGGCGGGTCTGCTCGTCGGCCGCGTTATAGGCGTCGGTGGCCGACTCGGCCTTGCGGTAGAGGGACTCCACCTCCTTGTGGACGTCCTCGAGCTTTGGCTGCCCGGTGCTCTGGGCCGGGCCCCCCGGCGGTGTGGGGTCGGCCCATGCCACGCCGGGCGCCACCAGCATCCCGGTGGCACAGACCAGGGCGGTCGCGGCGATCAGCCGCCCGCCGCCGATGCCCCTGGAACCGCTGCCCCTGGAACCGCCGGCTCTGCGGCCCGTGCCCTTGCCGTACGCGTTCCCGTCGCCCACAGCCCCGCCGTTCCGCCCCACCGGACACCTCCGCGACTTATCCCCCACGTATTTACCTGGCGCCACACAGGGATCGGATGGTGTCACGGCCATGGTGAAACCGACAGAGATCTGCGTCACACTTCCGGAGAATCCAGCCGCATGCCGCTCCACCACACTGATGGCCGAGGTTCACCCCTCGTTCACCTCACCCCATCGACGCCTTCACCTGTTCTGCTTAATTTCGGCCGTGGACAAGGGGCAGAAGAGCAGCGGCCGTACGGCAGTCGAACCGATTCCAACGGCCCGCCCTCAGGTAAACCGCATCACCAACCTCTCGCACGCCGCCCCAGCGGCGGCTCCCGGAAGGAACACCAGAACGTGAAGCTTCAGCGCAAGAACCGGCTTCGGTCCGTCGCTCTCGGCGCCATCGCCGTCTCCGGCGCCCTGGTCCTCACGGCGTGCGGCTCGGACGACAACAGCGGCAGCGGCTCCAGCAGCGGCGGCAGCGGCAGCTCCACCAAGGCCGCCGGCAACATCAAGTGCGACGGCAAGGGACAGCTGCTGGCCTCCGGCTCTTCCGCACAGAAGAACGCCATGGACCTGTGGGTCAAGAACTTCATGGCGGCCTGCAAGGACATCCAGATCAACTACAAGCCCACCGGCTCCGGCGCGGGCATCCAGGAGTTCCTCTCGGGCAAGACCTCCTTCGCGGGGTCCGACTCGCCGCTCAAGCCGGAGGAGGTCACCAAGTCCAAGGACGTCGTCAAGGGCGGCCAGGGCATCAACCTCCCCATGGTCGGCGGCCCGATCGCCATCGGCTACAACGTCCCCGGCGTGGACAGCCTGGTGCTGGACGCGGACACCCTCGCCAAGATCTTCGACGGCAAGATCGAGAAGTGGAACGACCCGGCGATCGCCAAGCTCAACAAGGACGCCAAGCTTCCCGACCTGAAGATCCAGGCGTTCCACCGCTCCGACGAGTCGGGCACCACCGACAACTTCACCAAGTACCTCAAGGCCGCCGCGGGCAGCTCCTGGCCGTACGCCCCCGCCAAGGCCTGGGCCCCCAAGGGCGGCCAGGCCGCGGACGGTTCGGCCGGGGTGTCCTCCCAGGTCAAGCAGACCTCGGGCGCCATCTCCTACTTCGAGCTGTCCTACGCCACCGCCAGCAGCATCAAGACGGTGAAGCTCAACACCGGTGCCGCCGCCCCGGTCGAGGCCACCTCCGACAACGCCTCCAAGGCCATCGCCGAGGCGAAGATCGTCGGTACCGGCAAGGACCTCGCCCTCAAGCTCAACTACAACACCAAGGCCGAGGGCGCCTACCCGCTCACCCTGGTGACGTACGAGATCGTCGGCGACAAGGGCAACAAGGCCGACACCCTGGCCGCCACCAAGTCCTTCCTCACCTACGTCGCCAGTGAGGACGGCCAGTCCGTGCTGAAGGGCCTGGGCTACGCCCCGCTGCCGGCCGAGATCGCCAGCAAGGTCCGCGAGAACGTCGCGACCCTCTCCTGACCCGAGTGCGGCCCGCCCCGACCGGGGACGGGCCGCACCATCCGGTGCACCGCCGCGCCAGGAGCCGGGCCACACCCGCCGGCTCCGCAGACCGGAGAACCCCCGTGGATGACATGGAAATAACCCCACAGACACCAGCAGGCCCACCGCCTCCCCCGCCCAAGGCCCCGAAGAGCGCCACCCGTGCCGGTGACCGGATCTTCCTCGGACTCTCCCGGGGCTCCGGTGTGCTGCTCCTGGTGATCATGGCCGCGATCGCGGTCTTCCTCACGGTCCGGGCCGCGAGCGCCCTCTCCAAGGACCACGGCAACTTCTTCACCACCTTCGAGTGGAACGCCAACGGCACCCCGCCGGTCTTCGGCATCGCGGTGCTGGCCTTCGGCACGGTCGTCAGCTCGCTCATCGCGATGGTCATCGCCGTGCCGGTCGCCATCGGCATCGCGCTCTTCATCTCGCACTACGCGCCGCGCAAGCTGGCCGCCCCGCTGTCGTACGTCATCGACCTGCTGGCCGCCGTGCCGTCCATCGTGTACGGCCTGTGGGGAGCCCTGTTCCTGGTGCCGGAGCTCGGCGGCCTCTACAGCTGGCTCAACGACTACCTCGGCTGGACCGGGATCTTCGAGTACCACGACGGCGCCGCGCGCTCGCTGTTCACCATCGGCATCCTGCTCGCCATCATGATCCTGCCGATCGTCACCAGCGTCAGCCGCGAAGTCTTCCGCCAGGTCCCCAAGATGCACGAGGAGGCCGCGCTGGCACTCGGCGCGACCCGCTGGGAAGTCATCCGGATGTCCGTCCTCCCCTTCGGCCGCTCCGGCGTCATCAGCGCCTCGATGCTCGGCCTGGGCCGGGCGCTCGGCGAGACGATGGCCGTGGCGACCGTCCTCTCCCCCAGCTTTGTGATCTCCAAGAGCCTGCTCGACCCCGGCGGCGGCACCTTCGCACAGAACATCGCGAGCAGCTTCAAGGAGTCGGGTGACATCGGCAAGGACGCCCTGATCGCCTCCGGCCTGGTCCTGTTCGTCCTGACGCTGCTGGTCAACGGCGCGGCCCGGATGATCATCGCGCGCCGTAAGGAGTACACGGCATGACCGCGAGCGACGCACGCCCGGACGCCGGGCGGCAGCCGGGCGCGATTCCCGCACCTCTGCGCCGCACGGGCGGCGATGGGGGTCCCTCCCAGGCCGTTCAGGCACTGGGGGAGGGCGATGAGAGGGCAGACGTGATCATGGACCAGCCGCTGGTGGCCGACCGGGAGGCACCGCGTTCGTCCACCCTGCGCCACCCGCGCCTGCCCCGCTGGGCCCCGGCCGCGCTGGCGGTCCTGGCGGCCGCGGCGGGCTGCGGGATCGGCCTCGGCGCCGGGCTGAGCAGCCGGATCCAGTGGGGCCTGATCGCGGGACTGCTCTTCGTGGTCCTGATGTACGGGCTGACCGCCCGCGTGGAGGGCCGCCGGCAGGCCAAGGACCGGCTGGCCACCACCCTGGTGTGGCTGTGCTTCCTGATCGCCGTCGTCCCGCTGGTCTCCCTGATCTGGGAGACGGTCGCCCGCGGCACCAAGGTGTTCAACGGCTCCTTCCTCACCCATTCCATGTCCGGCGTGCTGACCATCGGGCCCGGCGGCGGCGTCTACCACGCGATCATCGGCACCCTGGAGCAGGTCGGCATCGCCACCGCCCTCGCGGCCCCGATCGGCCTGCTGACCGCGATCTACCTGGTGGAGTACGGGCGCGGGCGGCTCGCCAAGGCCGTCACCTTCTTCGTGGACGTCATGACGGGCATCCCGTCGATCGTCGCGGGCCTGTTCATCCTCAGCTTCTGGATCATCATGCTGGACTTCGGGTACTCCGGCTTCGCCGGCTCGATGGCCCTGGCGATCCTGATGGTG
Source organism: Streptomyces xingningensis (assembly GCF_054957865.1). Classification (NCBI taxonomy): domain Bacteria; kingdom Bacillati; phylum Actinomycetota; class Actinomycetes; order Kitasatosporales; family Streptomycetaceae; genus Streptomyces; species Streptomyces xingningensis. The sequence continues at coordinate 26,058 of NZ_JBDJPF010000032.1, read as the reverse complement.
CCGGTGGTGGTCCGCTCCACCGAGGAGATGCTCAAGCTCGTGCCCAACGAGCTGCGCGAGGCCTCGCTGGCGCTCGGCGTCCCCAAGTGGCGCACCATCCTCAAGGTCGTCCTGCCCACCGCCATCGGCGGCATCGCCACCGGTGTGATGCTCGCGGTGGCCCGCGTCGCCGGTGAGACCGCCCCGATCGTGCTCCTGGTCTTCGGCTCCCAGGTGATCAACACCAACCCCTTCGACGGGGCGCAGTCCTCGCTGCCGTACTACATCTACGAGCAGTGGGCGGCCGGCAACGACGCCAGCTACGACCGCGCCTGGGCCGGGGCGCTCGTCCTGATCGCCTTCGTCATGATCCTCAACCTGGTGGCCCGCGGCATCGCCCGCTGGAAGGCCCCGAAGCAAGGCCGCTGACGCGGCTCACCGGAAAGAAGCAGTGATCCCCATGGCCAAGCGAATCGACGTCAGCGGCCTCTCCGCCTACTACGGCGCCCACAAGGCCATAGACGACATTTCGATGACCGTCGAGCCCCGCTCGGTGACCGCCTTCATCGGCCCGTCCGGCTGCGGCAAGTCCACCTTCCTGCGCACCCTCAACCGCATGCACGAGGTCACCCCCGGCGGCCGGGTCGAGGGCAAGGTGCTGCTGGACGACGAGAACCTGTACGGCGCGGGCGTCGACCCGGTCTCGGTGCGCCGCACGGTCGGCATGGTCTTCCAGCGGCCGAACCCCTTCCCGACCATGTCCATCTACGACAACGTCGCCGCGGGCATCCGCCTCAACGGCGGCCGGGTCCGCAAGTCCGAACTGGACGGCATCGTCGAGCGGTCGCTGCAGGGCGCCAACCTCTGGAAGGAGGTCAAGGACCGGCTGAACAAGCCGGGAGCGGGCCTCTCCGGCGGCCAGCAGCAGCGGCTGTGCATCGCCCGGGCGATCGCCGTCGAACCGCAGGTGCTGCTGATGGACGAGCCCTGCTCGGCGCTCGACCCGATCTCCACGCTCGCCATCGAGGACCTGATCGGGGAGCTGAAGGAACGGTTCACGATCGTGATCGTGACGCACAATATGCAGCAGGCGGCGCGCGTCTCGGACCGTACGGCCTTCTTCAACCTGGCGGACGTGGGCCGGCCGGGCAAGCTGATCGAGCTCGACGACACGGAGCGGATCTTCTCCAACCCGTCGGTCCAGGCCACCGAGGACTACATCTCGGGCCGCTTCGGCTAGGGGTGTCCGATGGGCGTCCTTGCGGCGCTGCTTGGCGGTGCCGTCGCAAGGCGAAGGGCCCGCCCCTGGACAGCAGGGGCGGGCCCGTACCTTCGTGCCGGACCGTCAGCCGAAGATGCGACTGCCTATCCAGTAGCACAGCGCGGCGACCCCCGCCGCGGCCGGCATGGTGATGAACCAGCCGAGGATGATGTTCTTGGCGACCCCCCAGCGGACCGCGTTGACCCGCTTGGTGGCGCCGACGCCCATGATGGCCGAGGTGATGACGTGCGTCGTCGAGATCGGCGCCTGGAACAGGAACGCCGTGCTGAACATGACCGACGCGCCCGTGGTCTCGGCCGCGAAGCCCTGCGGCGGGTCCAGCTCGATGATCTTCCGGCCGAGCGTCCGCATGATGCGCCAGCCGCCGGCGTAGGTGCCCAGCGACAGCATCAGCGCACAGGCGATCTTCACCCAGACCGGGATCGGGTCACCCTGGTCCTCGACGCCGCCGATGACCAGGGCCATCACCACGATGCCCATGGTCTTCTGGGCGTCCTGGAGGCCGTGCCCGAGCGCCATGCCCGCCGCCGAGACGGTCTGGGCGATCCGGAAGCCGCGCTTCGCCTTGTGCGGGTTCGCCTTCCGGAACATCCACAGGATGACCACCATGACGAGATAGCCCAGCAGCAGCCCGACGAGCGGCGACAGGAACATGGGCAGGACGATCTTCTCCCAGACCCCGGTCCAGTAGACGACCGAGGATCCGGCGAGCGCCGCACCCACCATGCCGCCGAAGAGGGCGTGGCTGGAGGAGGACGGCAGCCCGAAGTACCAGGTGACCAGGTTCCAGACGATCGCACCGACCAGCGCGGAGAACAGGATCAGCATCCCGTGGTTGCCGGTCGGTGTCTCGATCAGCCCTTCGCTGACGGTCTTGGCGACCCCGCTGCCCAGAAACGCACCGGCGAGGTTCATCACGGCCGCCATCGCAAGGGCCGCGCGCGGGGTCAGCGCCCGCGTGGAGACCGAAGTCGCGATGGCGTTCGCGGAGTCGTGAAAGCCATTGGTATAGGTGAATCCCAGCGCGACCCCGATGGTCACGACAAGCGCAAACGTGTCCACCGGTGGTCAGGACTCCTTGACCGCGATGGTTTCGACCGTGTTCGCGACATGCTCGAACGCGTCCGCCGCCTCTTCCAGCACATCCACGATCTGCTTGAGTTTGAGGACCTCGATCGCGTCGTACTTGCCGTTGAAGAGCTGGGCGAGGAGCTTGCGGTGAATCTGGTCCGCCTGGTTCTCCAGCCGGTTCACCTCGATCCAGTACTCCGTGAGGTTTGTCATGGTCCGCAGATTCGGCATGGCCTCCGCGGTCAGCTCGGCGGCCCGGGCAAGGACCTCGATCTGCTGCTCGACGCCCTTCGGCAATTCCTCGACCTGGTAGAGAACCACCAGGTCGACGGCCTCTTCCATGAAATCCATGATGTCGTCGAGCGAGGATGCGAGGGCATAGATGTCCTCACGGTCGAACGGCGTGATGAAAGAGGAGTTCAGCTGGTGGAAGATCGCGTGCGTCGCGTCGTCCCCGGCGTGCTCCGCTGCACGCATCCGCTCGGCGATCTCGGCCCGGGCGGACGTGTCCGCGCCGAGCAGTTCCATCAGGAGCTTGGAGCCCGTGACGATGTTGTCCGCGGATGCGGCGAACATGTCGTAGAAGCTCGTCTCCCTGGGGGTCAGACGAAAGCGCACGTGGGATCCTCGGGGTGCAGCGGATTCGGTCTCGTTGATGCTAGGCGCATCATCCGGCCACAGCTAACTGGCATTCCCTCAGTGTCGCCCATCGGGCAGAGTGCTCACGAAGGCGGTACCACCCACTGTCGCGAATTTCGGTAACATATACCCGGCGGGGGTATATCGGTGAGGTAGGGGACCGCAGGCGCGAGGCACGCGCACCGGGACATCGGAGGACGCCATGACGACCACGGAAGCGGCTTCGGGCGGCACCGCCGGGTGCCACGAGGAGAGCGGCCCGCCGCACGGGCCGCATGGCTACAGCAAGCAGAAGGACCAGCACCTCAAGCGGCTGCGCCGGATCGAGGGGCAGGTCCGTGGCCTCCAGCGGATGGTCGAGGAGGACGTCTACTGCATCGACATACTCACCCAGGTCTCGGCGAGCACCAAGGCCCTTCAGGCGTTCGCGCTGCAGCTGCTGCAGGAGCACCTGCGGCACTGCGTCGCCGATGCGGCGGTCAAGGGCGGCGATGAGATCGACGTCAAGGTCGCGGAGGCGAGTGCGGCCATCGCCCGGCTGCTGCGCTCCTAAGGCGTCCGCGGAAGGAGGTGGGGCGAGAAGCGAACTTCCGGGGCATAAAGGAATACGCGCCCCAATATCAGGGCAGTCAATGGCAATTCGGGCAATTACCGGTGAACAAATCCATCCCCGAAAGGCCGTGTCCCGCCCCTCCCCCGTTCCACGGACAGCCTCAGCCATCCGCCTCCGGCGAACACCGGAAGAGCACCTCATCGATACGGTCCGGACTGAGCCGCTCCTCATCCGCGCTCGACGCGGCGATCATCAACTCACCGTAGAGATCGATCTCGATGAGGGCCACGGGATCCGGTCCGCCGGACGAAGCGCGTCGCGAAACCACGTGATTCACCTCCTCGGGTCTTGCGTCTTGCGTGTTCGGCTTCCAGGTTAGTGATGGGCACACAACACGCGCATGGCACAGAAGGACCATTTCCATGGCCAACTAGGCCGCCCCACGCTATTTCTGCGGTGCGGCAACCGTCCCCGCATAGATATCGGCAGCGGCCGGCAGCCCAATGGCCGGCCTGACACCAAAGGCGGAGAGTTCGACGGTGGACACCACCGTCATCGGCGCCCGCCCGGCATGCGAAGGCGATGAAGCCGCCCGCCGCACACTGAACCGATAACGCAGCAGCCGTGGCCGCCCCCGCCCGTCCAGAAAGGCGTCGAACGCCACCGTGCCGCCGGACAGCCCCTTCGCGGCGGCCGCCAGCGCCGCCCGGTCCCGGGCGGGCGCGGTCCGCGCGGACTCGGCGAGGTCGATCGTCCCCCAGTAGTGCCGCACCGGCACCCCGTCCACACCCTCGTCACGCATATACGTCACCCCGCGCGCCCCGCCCAGCAGTTCGGCGGCGGCGAGCGGATCGGTCGCCCCGCTGGTCAGCAGATCACCGTCGGCGAGCCGGCCCGTGTCGAGCCGCACCCACTTGTCCGCGGGCACCCCCGCGCCCCGGTTCTTCATATACAGCGCACCGGGCCTGAACACCTCGGTGATCGGCCGGTGCTCGGCGGCCCCCATCGCGTCCTTGGGCACCCGCACCGTCAACTGCCCCACGGGACGGGCGAAGTCATACACCCCGGAGCCCTGGATCGTCACCCGGGTCCCCCCGCTGACGGTCTCCATGGACGTACGGACCTTCGCGCCGCCCGAGCGGGCCAGCACCGCCGAGGCCTGCCGCACCGCCTCCAGCGCGCGGCCGGGATCCGCCACCTCGTCGGCCCGCGCGGCCGGACCGCCGCCCCCGCCCGGCCCGTCGTGCCGCCCGTCACCGGCCGCCTGCTCCGCACCGTCCGTGCAGCCGGTGACCAGCACCCCGAAAGCCATGCCCGCCACCGCCGTGGCCACGAGAGCACCGCCGCGTCTATGACCCTGCACCGCCATGAACGTCAGCCCCCTGCCGCAAGCTGGTGGAACCCGATGGGTCCAACGACCGCGTGGGCGCCGCCGTCACGGCCGGGTACCGTGGTGCAGGTGTCCGAGCCGACCTCCACCCGTCACTGCGCGGGGCACACCACCAGCATCAGCGAGCGGGGTTCGTTCTGCACGGCCCGCTGCACCTGCGGCTGGTACGGCCCCGCCCGCCGGGCCCGCTCGCTGGCCCGCGCGGACGCCGAAACCCACCTCGCCGGGGGCGGTTTGGGGCACCCCGGCGGATAACGGGCCCAGCACGGCGATAACCGCGGACAGCGCGAACAGCGGTGGGAACCATCCCTGCCTCCCCGGCATCTGAATGATCGGTCACTCGGGGATCGACACAGGCGGGGGCACCACCTATGACCGTGCACAGGCGCACACTGCCGACCGCGGCGCCGGGCCTCGCCGCGGCCGGAGCCATCGGTGCCGCCCGGCCGGCCGGCACCGCCCCCGCCGCCAAGGGTCCCCGCACACCGGCGGCGACCCGCAAGCCGCGCACCGCCGACTGGACCGCCCTCGGCAAGGGCCTGGCGGGCGGGCTCGTCCGCCCCGGCGACGCCGACTACGCCACCGCCCGCCGGCTCTACAACACCCGCTTCGACAGCCTGCGCCCGGCCGGGATCGCCTATGTCAAGGGCACCCCCGACATAGCCGCCTGCCTCGCCTTCGCCCGCCGTCACTCGATACCCGTCTCCATCCGCAACGGCGGCCATGACTACGCCGGTTGGTCCGGCGGCACCGGCCGGCTCGTCGTCGACGTCTCCCGGCTGAAGACCATCCGCACCCCGACCTCCGCCACCGCCGTCATCGGTGCGGGCGCCAAGCTCATCGAGGTCTACACCGGGCTGGCCGCCCATGGCGTCACCGTCCCGGCCGGCTCCTGCCCCACCGTCGGCGTCTCCGGTCTCACCCTCGGCGGCGGGCACGGGGTGCTCTCCCGCGCCTACGGCATGACCTGCGACAGCCTCACCGGCGCCACCCTGGTCACCGCCGACGGCCGGACCCTGGACTGCGACACCCAGCACCACGCCGACCTCTTCTGGGCCCTGCGCGGCGCGGGCAACGGCAACTTCGGCGTGGTCACCGAACTGCGCTTCCGCACCCGCAGGGTCGCCGACAGCGTGTCCGGCCACATCAGCTGGCCCTGGTCCAAGGCCGCCGAGGTGATCCGCGCCTGGCAGGAGTGGGGGCCCGGGCAGCCGGACGAAATATGGTCCGCCTGCGACCTGTCGGTGGCCGCGGGCGGCACCCCGCGCATAGCCGTGGCGGCGTTCACCCTCGGCGCCCAGGGCGACCTCGCCAACTCCCTGGACAAGCTGGTGAGCAAGGTCGGCGGAGGCAAGGCCGACGTCCGGCTGCACCGCCGCTCCTACCTGGACGGCATGCGCGCCTACGCCGGGTGCGACGACAAGCCCCTCGCCCAGAGCCACCTCCCGGGCCGGACCCCCGGCCGCGACCGCGCCGGACGCCTGGAGCGCGAGACCTATGCGGCCCGTTCCGACTTCTACGACCGCTCGCTCAACGCCGCGGGCATCCGCACCCTGCTGGACCAGATGGAACGATTCGGCCGCCGGGCCAAGGGCGGCGGCGGCTCCGTCCAGCTCACCGCCCTCGGTGGGGCGATCAACCGCGTACCGCCGCTGGCCACCGCCTTCGTCCACCGCCGCGCGCGCTTCCTCGCCCAGTACCTGGCCTCCTGGCCGGCCGCCGCCTCGGGCAGCAGCCAGGCCTCCTGGCTGGACGGCATCCACTCCGCCATGCTGTGCCACGCCTCCGGCGCCGCCTACCAGAACTGCGCCGACCCGGCGCTGAAGAACTGGCGCAAGGCCTACTACGGCGACGCGGCCGACCGGCTCGCCAGGCTCAAGCGGCAGTACGACCCCGACCGCCTCTTCAGCTTCCCGCAAGCGCTGTAGGAGGTGTCCGGTAGGACACGCCCTTGGGGCCGCAATCCCCCTACGCCGCAAGCCCGTTGTTCTGGTGCCGCGGGCGCGGCCCGGCCGCGTCCGCGCCCTCCCCCGGCTCCGCCGGGGAGGCGGGCGCGCTCCGTGAGCACACCAGACGGGCCGCCCGCGAACCCGCCAGCCGCACCGTCAGCGGCGTGAGCAGCAGCATGGCCAGCGGGGCCAGCAACAGCACCACGGCCGTGCCGAGGGCCAGCCCGCCGACGACGTCCGTCGGATAGTGCACGCCCATGAACACCCGGCAGAACGCCTCGAGGAACGCCAGCCCGATCCCGATCAGCCCGTACTTCCGGTGCGCGACAAACAGGCCCACGCCCAGCGCCATCGTCAGCGTCGCGTGGTCGCTCACAAACGAGAAGTCCGTCTTGCCCTTGACCAGGACGTCCAGCCCCTGATGCTCCAGAAAGGGACGCGGGCGCCGCACAAATCCCCGGATCGGGATGTTGACGAGCAGCGCGATCCCGGCCGCGACCGGCGCCCACAGCAGCGCGGCCACACCCGTCGGCGCATCCGCACTGCGGCGCACGCTCCACCACGCGCAGAGCATCAGCACCGCCAGCCCCACGACGATTCCGTACTCGCCGATGAACTCCATGGTCCGGTCGAACCAGCCCGGAGCTCCCTTGGCCAGCCCATTGACGTCATAGAGCAGGCTGACGTCGGGGTTCGAACCACTCGCGCCGCCCTTGGCATCCGCCAGCGGATAGCCCATCACAAGTCCGGGCATGTGCGTGGCCCCTTATCTGTCGCCTGTTGCTCAAGTGCAGCTGCCAAACCCCCGTGGTCCGTGCGCCCATGCGGCGGGCGCTGCTCACCCACCCCCATGGAACGCGTCACTCCTACCAGGCGTTCCGCTCTCCACCCAATGATCACCAGGACGTTATCCAAGGGTGACCGGGGGTGGTTCCAGGAAGCCCGGGGTTCACACGGTGTTCGGCTTGGGCAACGCCTTGGCACCCGAATCCGTCACGCGTGTCGCCCCGATGTAATCCGCGGTATCGATGCTGTCGAACCGGATCACGGCGCCCGGATGGGGCGCATTGATCATGTGTCCGCCCCCGACGTACAACCCCACGTGATGGATGCTGCGGGGATCGCTCAGGTCGTGCGCGAAGAACACGAGATCCCCCGGCATCAGCTCGTCCCGCTTGGGATGCGCTCCCGCGTTCCACTGGTCATTGGCCACCCGCGGCAGCTCGATCCCCACCGATGCGTACGCCGCCTTGGTCAGCCCCGAACAGTCGAACCGCCCGTCGTCCTCCTTCCCTCCGTTGCCGCCCCACAAGTAGGGCTTGCCCAGCTGGTTCTGCGCGTAGTAGATGGCCGCGGCGGCCTGCTGGGAAGGCGCGACCGGCCCGGCGGGCCGGGCGAAGGACTTCTCCAGGCTGCGGATGGACTTCACATAGCCCTGGGTCTCACTGATCGAGGGCACCCCGCCGGAGTTGATGACGCGGTAGGCACCGGCGTTGTAGGCGGCGAGCATGTTGTTGGTGGAGTCGCCGGGAACACCCTTGACATCCTTTGCGAGTGCACAGTCGTAGGTGGCGGCGGAGGCGATGGCATCGGCCGGGTTCCAGATGTCCGGCCTGCCGCTTCCGCTGGCGGAGACGCCGTACTGCGCCCAGGTCTCGGGGATGAACTGGGCCAGGCCCAGCGCACCGGCGGGGCTCTGGGCCTTGGGATTCCAGTTGCTCTCCGTATACAACTGGGCCGCCAGCAGTGCGGGACTGACGGCCGGGCAGAGACTTCCCCACTTCTCTATGAGCGGCTGGTATTCGGCCGGCGCCGCCCCCTTCGCCAGCCCTCTGGCCCCTCCGGAACCGGTCAGATTCGCGGCCACCAGGTACGTACCGAACACCAGCAGCGCCAGGAAGGTCAGTATGAACCCGACCCCGATCCCACCAGCCACCCAGATTTTCCGCACTGGTCAACCCTCCCCCACACAGGGCGCGTTCACTCCCGTTTTCGACAACGCCGTGCCAATCTACTTTGCGGTACTGCGCTTTCCCGGGGCCGTGACACCGGCGGCTCCGCCGCGCGGCCCCCCGGACCCCCGGCCGCAAATGCCGTGCCGGGCGATGCCCGGCGGGACACCGCGCGGATCTCCCATACGCCGCCATCCCATACGCCTCGCAAGGGAGCCCGACATGCCGGCAGCGCCCACCGCAACCTGCGCCTCGGCCCGGGCGGGCCTCGCCGCCGGCCTCGCCGAAGGCCTCGCCCGGGCACTGCGCGGCAGGACCGGGACGATCGCGGTCGCCCTGCACGACCCCGCGACCAGGACCGCCTACGACCACGACGGGGACCGGCAGTTCGACTCGGCAAGCCTGGTCAAGGTGACCATCCTCGGCACGCTGCTGTGGGACGCGGACGGGTGCCGGCGCGAGCTGACCGCGTGGGAGGACGAGCGCGCCACCGAGATGATCACCGAGTCGGACAATGACGCCACCACCGCCCTGCGGGACCGGCTCGGCACCGCCAGGATCCGGGCGTTCGCCCGGGCCGCCGGGATGACCCGGACCGTTCCCGCCACTGCCTGGGGGACCACCCGGACCACCGCGAACGACCAGCAGCGGCTGCTCCGGCTGCTGACCGCCCGGAACCGGCTGCTGACCGACGGGTCCCGCGGCTACGCACTCGGCCTGCTGGGCAGGGTGATCCCCGCCCAGCGCTGGGGCACCCCGGCCGGCGCCCCCGAGGGCACCGCGATCCAGGTGAAGAACGGCTGGCTGCGGCGCGAGCAGGACGGGCTCTGGCGCGTCCACAGCATCGGCGCCTTCACCGGCGGCGGCCGCACCTACACCATGTCGGTGCTCACCCATGGCTACCGCACCCGGCGCGGCGGCATCGACGCCATCCAGGCCATCGCCCGGGTGATCCATGCGCAGCTGGCGGGGCTCGATCCTCACGCCGCTTGATCTTCACGCCGCTTGATCTTCACGCCGCTTGATCCTCACGCCGCGTAAGGATGCAGGCTTGTCCCATGAGCACATCCGCACCCCCACCCGCGACCTGGAAGGTGGGCCCGCTGGCCGAGGCCAGCGGCCTGACCGTACGGACCCTCCACCACTGGGACGCCATCGGCCTCCTCAGCCCGTCCCAACGCACCGCGGGCGGGCACCGGGAGTACACCGAGCAGGATGTCGCCCGGCTGTACCAGGTGCTGGCGCTGCGCGACCTGGGGCTGGCCCTGGAGACCATCGCCGTCTGCCTGGACACCGGGGTCGACCCGGTACGGCTGGTCCGCGACCACCTCGCGAGCGTGACGGCGGCCCTGGCCGGGCTCGACGCCCTGCACCGCCGGCTCACCGCCCTTGCCGAGGAGCTGGCGCAGGGCAAGGCCCCGACCACCACCACACTGCTCGACGCCCTGCGGGCGATCGGCGACACCGGGCCGGAGGGCGACCGTACGCTGCGCCGGCATCTCGACACCGACCAGCTCCAGGTGCTGCGGACGCGTGCCGGGGCGCTGGGCCCGGCCGTGCACTATCTGCTGGAGGTCGAATGGCCCGAGCTCTACCGCCGGGCCGACCGGCTCCGTACGGCCGGGGTCGCACCCGGCGACCGGCGGGTACGCCGGCTGGTGGCGCGCATGGACGAGCTGAGCGCCCTGTTCACCGGCGGCGACCCGGGCATCTCGGCGGGCGTACGGGCCGCCTGGCGCGAGGACCCGGCGGCCATGTCCGGCGGCGCGGCCGGAGCGGCGAACACCTGGCCCGACCTGGCCGACTACCTGGACCTTGCCCGTACTGCGCCTCCCCGGGGGGCAACCCCAGACCGGCATCGCAAGGGAAACGTCAGTAACACCGAAGGAGCTCCCCGATGACCCCGAACGCCCGCCGCCACATCGCCCTGGCCTCCGTGTTCCCCACCCTGCTGACGGTCCCCGCCATCCTCCTCCTGGCCACAACCGGCGCGGCCGCCTGGGGAGTTGCCCTCTCCCTGGGGATCGCGCTCGCCGTGCATGCGGCCATCACCTACACCCGTCTCGGCAACCCCGACGCGGTGCCGAGGCGCGGCCGGTAGCTCAGGCCGCGACGTCGGGCGCGCGCAGCAGCTGGAGCCGGCACTCGGTGTCCTCGAAACCGAGCGACCGGTAGATCCCGATCGCGTGGTAGCCGGGATCGGCGATGATCACCAGCGTACGGGCGCCGAGTTCCCGCACTCCCCACTCGCCGATGTGGTGGACCAGCGCCGAGGCGAACCCCCGGCGGCGGAAGCCGGGGTGGGTCTCGACGTTCTGGAAGCGCGCGATGCCGCTGCCGTCGGCGAACAGCCCGGCACCGGCGCACATCCGGCCGTCCACGAACGCCCCGAACCAGCTGCCGTGACCGGCCGCACAGAGCCCGCGGATCTCGGCCAACTGGCCATCGAGAAAGGCCCGATGTTCGTCCGTCATCGGTGCCTCCTCGGTGGCGAACCGCAACTCGGCGGCCTGCGCCCAGTCCTCCTCGTCGCGCAACGGGCGGATCTCGGCCGTTTCCGCGCCCAAGGACCGGACGGGCGGGCGCAGCCGGGTGGCGGTGAGCACCGTGTCCACCGAGGCGGTGACGCCGAGCCGGGCCAACTCGGCGCTGTCCCCGGGGCCTTCCCCGGTGGCATCCACGCCGAGCGCCAAGTGCCGGGCGTCCGGGAACTCCTCGGCGAACACGGCCGACCAGCGAGCCGCGTCCCCCTGCTCCGGCGGCGAGCCGGTCAGCACGAAGTTGCCCCACCAGTAGCCGGGGTTGGCCGGTGTGCGGACCACGATGTGTGTGCCACGGTCGTCGATGACGGAGCCCGCCATCGCGCGCAGCATCAGGTCGGTGCGGAAGCCGAGGGAGATCACGTTCATTGTGCCGACGGTACGGGGGCGTGCTCGCCCTCGCCGGGAATTACTGCGCTTTCCCGGCCGCCTTCGGCGGGCCTGACCGGATCGTTCCGCATCAGGACGCGATCGGGCCTTCGCCCCGGCCCCCGGCACACCGCAGGCTGGGCCCATGAACAGTGCACTCATCGTGATCGATGTCCAGGAGTCCTTCCGTCAGCGGCCCAACTGGGCGGCCACTTCCCGGCCCGACATCGTCGAGCGGGTGAACCGCCTGATAGCGGCCCAGCGGGCCAAGGGCGAACCGGTCGTCTGGATCCTGCACTCCGATCCGGGCAGCGGCGGTGTCTTCGACCCGGAGCACGGCTTCAACCGCCCGATCGAGGGCCTGCAACCCCTGCCCGGGGAACCGGTCCTGACCAAGACCTCGCACAATGCGTTCACCACCACCGGCCTTCAGCAACTCCTCACCCAACTCGGCGTCCGCACCCTGCTGATCAGCGGCATACGCACCGAACAGTGCTGCGAGACCACCGCGCGGGTGGCCTCGGATCTCGGCTATGACGTCGTCTTTGTGACCGATGCGACCGCCACCCACCCCATCGAGCACCGGGACGCCCCCACCGGCCGCAGTCTGGCGGAGATCCTGGCCGACCCGCGTACCCTGACCACCGACGCCATCATCGCCCGCACCGAGTACGCGCTGGCGGGGCGCTTTGCCCGGATCGCCACTGTGGAGGAGCTGACCGGATCGTGACCCGGGTGGTCTTCCTGCTCGTCCCACAGCTGCATGTGCTGGACCTCGCCGGTCCCGCCCAGGTGTTCTCGACGGCGGCCGGCCATGGCCACGACTACGACATCGCCTGTGTGGCCGAACGGGAGGACATCCCGACCGCCCAGGGCATCCCGCTCCGGGCGGCCACCGCATGGCCGTCGCTGACGCCGGAGGACCTGGTCGTCGTCCCCGGCTGGCGCTCCCGGGCCCTGGGCGAGAACGGGGAGTTGAGCCCGGCGACGCTGGACCGGCTGGCCGCCCACCATGCCGCGGGCGGCACGGTCGCCAGCGTCTGCGCGGGTGCGGACGCGCTGGGCCGGGCCGGGCTGCTCGACGGCCGCCGCTGCACCACCCACCACGATGTGCAGGACGAGCTCGCCCGCCGCTATCCCCGGGCGCAGGTCCAGCGGGACGTCCTGTATGTGACCGACGACCGCGTCGTCACCTCGGCCGGGATCGCCAGCGGGATCGACCTGGCCCTGCATCTGGTGGCACTGCGCCACGGCCCGGCGGCCGCCGCACGGGTGGCCCGCGAGATGGTGGTGTACACCCGTCGCAATGGTGACCAGCGGCAGCACAGCGCCATGCTCAGGCACCGCGCCCACCTCAGCGATGCCGTGCACCGTGCCCAGGATCTGATCGACGCCCGCTATGCCTCCACCCTCCGCCTCACCGACCTCGCCTGCGCCGTCGGCCTCAGCGAACGCACCCTCACCCGCCGCTTCACGGCAGCCACCGGGCTCACACCGCTGCGCTACCAGCAGGAGCTGCGCATCGAGCACGCCGAACACCTCATCGGCCAGGGCTGGACGGTCGAGGCGGCGGCGCACCGCGTCGGCTTCCAGGACGCGCGGATGCTGCGCCGCCTCCGCGGGCGCCCAGCCCTGGCCGACGGTGGCCGGACGGGGCCGACTACAGCCCCCACCGCACTCGTTCGGCCTCGGTGACCGGTGGCTCGGGTGACGGTCGCCGGGTGCGGTCGGGGCCGCGCAGCACATTCAGCAGCATGCTGGGCGCCACCAGCGCCGACCAGGGGGCGGACAGGGTCATCACGTCGAACATGGCCTGGGCGACCGTGGGCCTGGTGACGGCGGTGCGGATCATCCGATGGACATAGCCCTGAGTCAGCTGGGACACCGCCATGGAACGGTCACCGATGGCGTCCGGGAACCGCATGTCTTCACCCGTCGCCAGCGCCCAGGCCCCTGCGACCGGGCGGGCAATCGCCCGCTGCGCGCGCCGGGCCAGGCCCGGGCTGCCGAGGCTCTCCTCCCTCAGTACGGCCCGCAACTCCAGGGCGCTGCGCGCCGCTACGGTCATGCCCTGGCCATAGACCGGGTTGAACGAGGCGACCGCGTCCCCCATCACCAGGTAGCCCTCGGGCCAGGCGGACAGCCGCTCGTGAAAACGCCGCCGGTTGAGGGTGGAGCGGGTGTGGTGCACCTCGGTGAGCGGCCGGGCAGCGGCGATGAGGTCGCCGATCAGCGGGTGGCGCAGCCTGCGTGCATAGGGCACGAACTCCCCGGCGTTGCACGAGGGTTCACCGCCCCGGGTGCCGCAGAGGGTGACCAGCCAGCGGTCGCCCTCGATGGGGAGCAGCGTCGCCCCCTGCCCGGGCCGCCGGGTGCCCGACGCGGGCTGGAGCTGGATGGTGATGACGGGGATGTCCTCGGCGCCGGCGGGGGCCTGGAAGATCCGGGTGGCATAGGCCAGTCCGGAGTCGACGGTCTCCTCGCGGACGGCGGGCAGGCCCAAGTCGGCCAGCCACCGCGGCGCCCGGGAGCCGCGGCCGGTGGCGTCGATGACCAGATTGGCGGCGAGGTCCTTGACGGTGCCGGAGCTCGGGTCGCGGAGGCGTACGCCGGTGACGCGGGTGGCATCGCCCAGCAGGGACTGGACTTCGCAGCCTTCGCGAAGGCTCACCCCGGGGCCGGCCAAGGCCTGTTCGCGGATCGCCAGGTCCAGCAGATCGCGGCTGCAGGCGACCATGAACTGCATCTCGGGCCATCGGGGCACCCAGCCCTGCGCCGAAAGGGACACCAGGTTCGACGGCATGGCGATGCGCCGGGCGCCCGCGCGGAGCCATCGCTCGGTGGCACCGGGCAGCAGGGACTCGATGGCGCGCGCCCCGCCGGACATCAGCAGATGGGCATGGCGTGCCTGGGGCAGCCCCTTGCGGGGCCGGGCGTCGGCGGGCAGCCGGTCCCGGTCGATGACGATGACCTCGTCGGCATGACCGGCGAGCGCGGACGCGGCCAGCATTCCGGTCATGCCCGCGCCGAGCACCACCGCCCGGCTCGGCCGGCCCACGCGCCCGGAACCCATGGCGGCACGGTTGTTGTTGGGGACGATCACGGCCGCATCTCTCCCCGCGTGGTGTGACGCATACGCGCCCGCCCCATCCGGTTCGCCCCATCGTGCAGGGGGCCGCTCGGCGCCCGTTCCTCTATCGTGGGCGCCGACGCCAGCCGAGCGAGATCCCAAGAGGGGGACACCGTGCCACCGCGCGTGCCAGAGGGCCTGAACTGGATTCCGGCGACCGACGATCTGACCATGCCCGAGTACCTCGAGGTCGCCTTCGGCAACGAGGGCGACGACAACGTCTACATCCGGGAGAACATCAACCCCAGCAAGGTGGTGGTGACGACCCAGCGGAAGTGGGACGCCTTTGTCCTGGGGGTGAAGGCGGGAGAGTTTGACCACTTCGTCGAGGGCATCGACGGCTGACCCTCCTCCTCTCCTCCTCCTCTCCTCCTCCCCTCAGTCGTCGCCCTCGTCGCCCCCGCTGTCGCCGTTGTCTCCGTTGTCGCCACTGCCTCCGTTGTCGTCGGCTCCGGAATTGCCGTCGGGCCGGCCGTGCTTGCCGTGCTCTGGTGGTTTCCCGGACTTCTTCGGCTTGGGCCGGTCCTGATCGCCCTGGGTGCGGCCGCCCTTGGGATGCTTGCCGGTCGGCTGGGTGGAACCCGGGTCCACCGCTCCACTGTGCGCCGTCCCGGACTGCTGCGCGTCGGGTCTTCCGTGGTCGCCCTGGTCGTCGTCGGAGGTGAAGAGCACGGCTCCGATGACGGCGGCCACCCCGAAGGCCACCGCTCCGGCGATGACCCCGGCCAGCGTCCTGGGCGGGCGTATGGCGCGTACGGCCCGCATGCCGCCCGTTCCCCGGGCACTGCCGCTTCGCCGGTGCCCGCCGACCGTGGGTGTGCTGCGCGTCGCGGGCGAACCCGGCAGCGCATAGGTGGCCACGTTCTCCCGGTGGACCACGGGCACGGGGGAGGTGCCCGGCATGGGCGGGGCGACCGCCGGAACGGCCGTCGGGACCGGGACCGCAACCGGGGCCGGGGCCATGGGTGGTGCCGCCGGAGACATGGCGGGCGGCAGTGGTTGCGGGGTGTCGCGCCAGGACGAGCCCGCGAACCAGTCGGCCACCTCCTGGGCCGCGGGCCGCGCCTCCGGCTCCTTGGCGAGCATCCGCAGCAGATATGCGTCGAGGGCGTGGGGGACATCGGCCCGGTGTTGGCGCGGTGGCACCGGTGGGGTGTCCACATGCAGGTAGAGCAATGAGGTGGGGCTGTCCGCCCAGAACGGCGGCTGGCCGACGAGCAGGTGGTAGAGCACGCAGCCCAGCGCGTAGACATCCGAGGCGGGGCCTGCGATCCGGCCCAGCGCACGCTCCGGCGCGAGGTAGGTGCTGGTGCCGACGATCTGGCCGGCCCTGGTGAGCCCGGCCGAGGTCTCGTCGACAAAGCGGGCGATGCCAAAGTCGCCGATCTTGAGCGTGCCATTGGCGTCGAGCATGAGGTTTCCGGGCTTGACGTCCCGGTGGACCACTCCCTGCGCATGGGCCGCCGCCAGGCCGGAGGCGGCCTGGGTGGCGATGCCGGCGACACCGGCCGGGGAGAGTGGGCCCCGCGCGGAGAGCTGCTGGGCCAGGCTGGGGCCGTTCACCAGCTCCATGACCAGATAGAAGCGCCCGTCCCAGGAGCCGAAGTCGTAGACCGAGACCACTTGAGGGTGATTCAGCCGCGCCGCCGTCTGGGCCTCCAGGCGGAATCGCTGTGCGGCCGATTCGTCGCCGTCGTCGCCCAGCAGCAGCTTCACGGCCACCTGACGGCCCAGCACCTCGTCCTGCCCGCGCCAGACTTCGCCCATGCCGCCGCGACCGAGCAGCTCCGCCAACCGGTAGCGTTCGGCAACCAGCACCCGTACCACCCTTGATCTCGACGCACCCGACGACCCGGACGATGAGTGCGATGAACCCGATGAACCAGCCCGGCGGCCGCAGGGCGCGGCACATACGAGGGCGGTCCCCACAGCCTACCGATCGAACACGCTGTCGCTTGAACATCTGCACACTCCCCCATGTCGACCCTTCCGGCCCCGCGCACCCAACCCGGCCACGCACAGTCACCATAGGACCACCCACTGACAACGGGGTGCCTCGACTCCGGGTGGCATGGCCCCTGGCATATGCGGGGCCCGCCAAAAAATGCCGCCAAGTCGACATGCAACAGCGGCTTCTTCGGAGAAGATAGGTCCTGACCTTTGCCGAGCGGCAGGGGACGCACAACTACCCTTAAGGGGGCGGTGAGTTACATATGTTTTTGGCCGACCGAAAGGGCGACATCAACACCATTATTGGTGGAATCGCCCCGAAATGGGGTCCGTTCGGCACCCTGGGCAATGAGGCCCGCGTGCTGATCGAAGTCATCATGGCTGCATCGATTCTGCTGTGTCTGGCCATCGCTATCTGGGGAGCGGCGAAACAGCGGATCGGCACCACGGCATTGCGTGACACCTTCAGCGCCGAGCAGGGCAAGGGACTGATCGTCGCCGGCCTGACCGGCGTCTTCATCATCGGCTCGCTGGGGACGCTCTTCACGATCGTCTACGGCATGGCCGTCTGAGCGGGCGGGCCCTCCGGGCGCGCCCAGGCCCGGAGCAGGCCCGGCCCGGCCGCAACCCCGCCCCCGCACCCGGCTCACGGCGTATCCGCCCCGCGCAGACCCGCTCGTCCCCGAGTCCCCCCACCCGAGGCTGCTTCCTGATGCCCTCTCACTCCCTCACGTCCTCCCCCCGGAAACCGCGCACACCGCTACCGTCATCTCATGGCGGGAAGCCCAGTCGCGGTCCCGCGACGACGCATGAGGAAGCAGGCACGCGATGAGTCTCGGCGACGACGGCTACGGCAGCGGTCCGAGTGGCTATGGGAGCCACGGCGATGCCCACCTCACCCGTACCCGGCTGCCGGAGGGCGAGGTCGACCCCTACGCCCCGCAGCCCCGCCGGTCGGTCCGGCCCAGCCGGAACCTGGTCATGGTCGTCGGCGTGGTCGTGCTCCTCATCGCGGCGATCGCCTTCGCGAACAGAGGGGGCGGTGACTCATCGTCATCCTCGTCCGACAGTGCCGGGAAGAAGTCGGGTCAGAGTGACAGCAGTTCCGCTACGGCCCCCACGGGGGTGAAACCGGTCGAAGGCAAGAACGGAGGCAAGAACGGAGGCATCCCCTCCGGCTTTGCGCACACGGAACAGGGGGCACAGTCGGCAGCGGCGAACTTCGCGGTGGCGCTGGGGGGCGATGGGATGTTCAAGGCGGACACCCGTCACGCGATCGTGGATGCCACGTACGCACCGGATGCCGCGCCTGGCATTCAGAAGCAGCTGGACCAGGTGTATTCGGCGGATTTCCTCAAGAACGCCGGGCTCCAGCCGGATGGTTCGGCCCCCAAGGGGATGACCTTTGTCTCGCGCACCATGCCCATCGGGTCCAAGGTCACGGGGTACCGCGACGACGATGCCACCGTCGAGGTCTGGTGTGCAGGCCTGGGAGGACTCGCGGGCCAGGGCTCGACCAAACCCGTGAGCCAGACATGGTTCACGATCACCGCGAAGCTGCACTGGGCGGACAACGACTGGAAGATCGTGTCCACCGACCAGAAGCGAGGGCCGGCACCGGTCGCTGGTGACGATCGTGCGTCAGGAGCCGATGAGATCGCCAACGCGGTCGGTGCGTACGGAGGGTTCACATATGCCAGGTAGCAACCGTCCGCGCACGATCTCGGTAACCGCAGTTGTGGTGACCGCCCAAGTGGCGGTGATGGGCTTGGCCGCCCGTGCAACTGCGGCTCCCACGCCGCCCCCAACCCCACTGTCAACGCTTACACCACAAGCCACACCGTCTCCTTCGCCATCCAAGAATCGGTGCGACCTGATTAGGGGAGTGGCGAGGGAGTACTGCAAAGACGACGGCAACAAGAGCAACACCACCCCCACCGACCCCCAATCCGGCCTGGACCCCGCCGCCTCCCTGGCCAAAGGCTGCGCCGAAGCCGCCTCCTGGATCGTCAAAAAGCTCTCCGAAGCCGTCCACGGCACCAGCAACGTCGACTTCACCAACGCGAACTTCCTCCGCCAATACGCCGTGGTCTTCGCCGCCTCCACCATCCTCACCCTCGTCCTCTGGCTGCTGGCCGTGGCCAAGCGCGCAGTGCGCGGAGTGCCGCTCACGGAAGCGATCACCGAGGCCGTCGGGTTCCTCTGGCTCACCGTGCTCGCCTCCGCCTTCACCCCGCTCATCCTCTACACCGTCGTCCAGGCCACCGACGCCGTCACGGATGTGATCGCCTCCGGTCAGTCCGCCAACAACGACCGGTTTTTCGGCGGCTTCGCCGACGCCCTCAAGAAGGGTGACGGGATCGGCGGCGGGCCGGTCATGCTGATCGTGCTGTCCCTGGTCTCCGTCCTTGCCGCGGGTGTGCTCTGGCTGGAGCTGGTCATCCGGGCCGCGCTGCTCTACGTCGGCGCGCTCCTGGGTACCGCGGTCTATGCGGGTCTGGTCGACAAGAACATGTGGGGCCATGTCCGCCGCTGGGCGGGCATCATGATCGCCGTGATCCTGCTCAAGCCGATCATTGTGATCGTGCTGACCCTGGCCGGTGCGCTCTCCTCCGGCCAGGGGACCAGTTCGCTCTCCGCGGTCATCTCCGGACTGGCGATCATCATTCTCGCGATCTTCGCAAGTGCGATGGTCTATCGGTTCGTTCCTGGCTTTGGTGACGAAATCATCAGCAGCCGCAATGCCAGCAAGGACGTGGCATCCCGCCAGGCGGCCGCAGTGATCTCCTCTCCCGCCACACTCGTCAAACAGGGCATCAACACCCACAGCACCCGCAGCGACGGCGGTGGCGCGCCCCAGCCCGCCCGCCCCGCGAACCCCGTCGCCGGCGGTGTCGCCGCCCATGGCGCTCGCCAGTCCCCCGCCGCCCAGGGCGGCGGGCTCGGCGGCAATGGAAGCGCCCCCTCCGGTCCCGCGCCCCGCGCACAGAACAATGGCAATACCTCTGGAGGTGAGCGGAGTTGACGATACAGGCCCAGTCCCAGCCGATCGCGGCCCGCCGTACGTATCTGATCGGCCGTGCACGCCCCAACGCGGTGGTGGGCAAAAACCGCGAGACCGGCGAGATCGGGCTGATCATCGCGGGCGCTTTCCTCGGCATGATGTGCGGGCTGCTGGTGCCGATCCTGCCGCTGCGGATCCTCACCCTCACCGGATTCCCGGCGCTGGCGCTGGCGGCCGTGTATATCCCTTACAAACAGCGCACGTTCTATAAATGGTTTGAAATCAACCGCACCTACAAGCGCACCGTGCGCCGCGGCACGACCTACCGTTCCGGCGTGACCGAGGCGGGCACCCGGCTGGACGGGCGCGAGATCGAGGTGGGTCCCCCGCCCGGCATCGGCCGCATCAACTGGCTGGCCGCGCCCTTCGGTCCGGACGAGATCGCGGTGCTGTTGCACGCCGACCGGCGTACGGTCACGGCCGCGATCGAGATCGAGGGGCCGGGTGTCGGG
This sequence comes from Streptomyces xingningensis, assembly GCF_054957865.1. Lineage (NCBI taxonomy): Bacteria > Bacillati > Actinomycetota > Actinomycetes > Kitasatosporales > Streptomycetaceae > Streptomyces > Streptomyces xingningensis. The sequence continues at coordinate 5,738 of NZ_JBDJPF010000032.1, read as the reverse complement.
CTGCGCGACTCGGAGGACCAGGAAGCCCTGGTCGAGCGGTTCGGCACCTTGCTCAAGCATGTGGCCAATGGCGACGGTTATGTGACCCGGCTGCAGATACTGGCCCGTACGCTGCCCGCCGACCCCGACGCTCATGCCAAGGACGTCGAACGGCGGGGCGACGAGAGGTCGCCGGAGTGGCTCAAGGACTCCTATGACCAGTTGCAGTCGATGGTATCGACTTCGTCCGAGCAGCACCGCGCCTATCTCGTCGCCTGCATGCACTACACCCGCGAACTGGCCGCCGAGGCCCAGGCCATCGCCCGTGCCTCCCGGCACACGGCGGGCAAGCGCAGGTTGGACCGGGACGCCGGGCTGGCCGTCGTGATGGCGCGGGAGCTGACGGACATCTGCGCCCGGCTGGCGGAGGCGGACATCCGGGTGCGGCAGCCGCTGGGCCAGAGCCGGCTGTCCTCGCTGGTGCACTCCATGTACGACCCGGACCACCCCATCGACCACATCCAGGCGATGACCAAGCGCAATGCCTGGCCGGCCGAACTGGACGCGCTGCAGCCGACATTCCTCCAGGCCAAGACGCGTGAGTCGACCACCCGCGAGCCCTGGTGCCACGCCACCGCCTGGGTCAAGGAGTGGCCGATGACACCGGTGGGCGTCAACTTCCTGGCGCCGCTGCTGGTCCACACCCCCGATGTGATCCGTACCGTCGCCGTCTGCATGGACCTGGAGCCGACGGACGTGGCCATCGAGCGGATGCTGACGGAGAAGACCAACGACGACGCGGACGCCTCCCGCGCCGCCAAGATGAACCGGGTCGTCGACCCGCGCGATGCCGCCGCCCACTCCCGCGTCGACCAGCGCGGCGAGGACCTCGCCAGCGGTGCGGCGGGCGTCAACCTCGTCGGGTACATCACCGTGTCCTCGCGCTCCCCGGAGGAACTCGCGCGCGACAAGCGGACGATAAGAGCCTCGGCCGGCAAGAGCTACCTCAAGCTGGAGTGGTGTGACCGCGAACACCACCGGGCCTTCGTCAACACGCTGCCGTTCGCGACCGGCATCCGACGCTAGGGGCAACCGCCGTGCTCGAACCGCTCACCGCCCTCACCAACGCGTTCACCAGCTTCCTCTTCGGCAAGGTGGAGACCACCCGGCTGCCCGTACGCACCTCCACCGGGCAGGCACAGGCCGTCTACCTCCCCACCGCGGCCCCCGGCCTCGGTGACTCGGGCGTGATCATCGGGCGCGAGGTCTACTCCGGAAAGGGCTATATCTACGACCCCTTCCAGCTCTACGGCCAGCAGCTGCCCGCCCCGCACTGGCTGGTGCTCGGCGAGTCCGGCAACGGCAAGTCGGCGCTGGAGAAAACCTATGTGCTGCGCCAACTGCGGTTCCGCGACCGGCAGATCGTGGTCCTGGACGCCCAGGGCGAGGACGGCGTCGGCGAGTGGAACCTCATCGCCCAGCAGCTCGGCATAACACCGATCCGGCTGGATCCGATGGCCGCCCTGGACGGCGGCATCCGCCTCAACCCGCTCGACCCCTCGATCACCACCACCGGACAGCTCGCCCTGCTCCGGACCATCATCGAGGTGGCGATGGGGCGCGGGCTGGACGAGCGCTCCGGTTTCGCGCTCAAGGTGGCGCACGCCTATGTGAACGAGACCGTCGTCGACCGCCAGCCCGTGCTCACCGACATCGTCGAGCAACTGCGCCACCCCGAGGCCGAGTCGGCGGAGTCCATGAACGTCGACATAGACGATGTAAGGGCCTGGGGCCTGGATGTCGCCCTGGTGCTGGACCGGCTGGTGGACGGTGACCTACGGGGCATGTTCGACGGACCGACGACGGCGGGCATCGACCTCGACGCCCCACTGATCGTCTTCGACCTCTCGCACATCGACCGCAACTCCATCGCCATGCCCATCCTGATGGCGATCGTCGGTGTCTGGCTCGAGCACACCTGGATCCGCCCGGACCGCAAGAAGCGCATCTTCCTGGTCGAAGAGGCCTGGCACATCATCAACTCCCCGTTTGTGGCCCAGCTCTTCCAGCGGCTGCTGAAGTTCGGGCGACGGCTGGGCCTGTCCTTTGTGGCGGTGGTGCACCACCTGTCGGACGTCGTCGACGGCGCGGCGGCGAAGGAGGCCGCGGCGATCCTCAAGATGGCCTCGACCCGCACCATTTACGCCCAGAAGGCCGATGAGGCAAGGGCCACCGGACGGGTGCTGGGACTGCCCCGCTGGGCAGTCGAGATCATCCCCACCCTCGCACCGGGCATCGCCGTCTGGGATGTCAACGGCAATGTGCAGGTCGTCAAGCACCTCATCACCGACGCCGAGCGGCCCCTGGTCTTCACCGACCGCGCCATGACGGAGGAGGGCGCCCTGGACAGCGACCTGGCGGCGGAGGCAGAGGCGGCGGAACGCGCCCACGCTGCGCTGGAGGCGGGCTATCCCAACGAGGCCTACGGTTCCTCCGAATCGACGGTTGCCTGACGTGGCGTCCGGTTCGGGACCTGCGAGAACGCAGGGTACGGGGGGCATTCCCGACGGTCTGCTGGTGAGCGCCCTGGGCTTCCTGCTGGGGATCACCTTTGTGGTGTGGTCGGCGACCGGCCTCTCCGGCTTCTTTGCACACGGGAGTTGGCCGGACCGGGTGTCCCTGCTGCGGGCCCCCCAGGCGCTGCGGGAACTGGTGTCGGATCCGCGCGACCTGGCGGCCGCCTGGCCCGCGACCCCGCCGGACTCGCTGTCGGGATACGGGCTGTTCTGGGGCATCGCCATCAGCGAGGCGCTGGTCCTGGTGGTGCTCATCGTCTTCGCGGTCGGCTCGCTCATCCGGTGGCGACGCGGACCGCTGGCCCGCCGAGCAGCGGCGAGGGAGACGCCAGCGGCCCCCACGCCCGCACCCGCCGTGGCCCCGGAGCAGGCCCCCGCCACGCCAACAGCAGCGGAGCCAACTCCCCTGCCCGGTCCGCCCGTTGAGGCACAACGGCCCGAACCCCCGCCGTCCGTACCCGTCTCCCGCACATCGGCCGCCGCGACGCCGCGCATCGTCTACGGCACCGACCGCCGCGATGCCGCGGCCCGCGCGATCCTGGAGGCCGCCGGGCCGGTGCTGGTCACCACCAGCGATCCCCAACTCTGGGCGGACACCAAGGACTCCCGCGCCAAGCTCGGCCCGGTACGGGTCTTCGACCCCGGTCACCTCCTGGACACCCCGGACCGCCTGCGCTGGAACCCCACCACCGGCTGCGAGGTCCGCGATACGGCCACCGCCCGGGCGAGCGCGCTCCTCGCCCCCGTACGCCCGCTCAGCACCCTCGACTCCCTCACCGCAGAAACCGCGGAACTGCTGCTGCGCTGCTGGCTGCACGCCGCCGCCGTGGACGGCCGCCCGTTCCGGCAGGTGCACCGCTGGGCACAGGGCACCTCGGCGCACGAGCCGGTACGGATCCTGCGGACCAACCCCAAGGCGGTCGGCGGCATGGCGGGCGAGCTGGAGTCGGCACTCACCGCACACCCCGAACGCCGGGACATGGCCCAGGAGTTGACGGCCCGTGCGCTGGGCGCCCTCACCTCGGTGCACATCCGCGATGCCTGCAATCCGCATAGAGGAGATGCGCCGGCACTGGAATCTTTTGTCGCGGAGATGGGAACGCTCTACGTGGTGGGTGAGGCGATTGAGGATCCTCGCACCCGCCCGGGTGCAATGCCGTTGCTGACCGCACTCACCGCAAGCGTGGTCGAGCGCGGCCGGGGCATGGCCGAACGGTCATCCTCCGGTCGGCTCGACCCACCACTGACCCTGGTGCTGGAGGATGTCGCGGCCGTCGCCCCGCTGCCCGCCCTGCCGGATCTGCTGGCGGGCGGCGCGGAGCAGGGGCTGCCCACGCTCGCCCTGATGCGCTCGGCGGAACAGGCGAAAACGCGCTGGCCACGGCGGACGCTGGCCGGTTAGGCCCGGTCAGGGCCGGTTGGCGTACGCCGCCCGGGCGATCAGTGCGAGCTCGTACTCCAGCGCCGTGGGATCGTTCTGTGCGGGCGTGGTCGCACCGGTACGGGTGAACCCCAGCTTCCGGTAGAAGGCCTCGGCGCGTTCATTCCGCTCATGGACATAGAGACACACCCGCTCCACCCGGGGGGCGCTCAACGCCCAGGCCCAGTCGATGGCGGAGCAGAACAGCGCCCCGGCCAGACCGGTGCCCCGATGTTCGGGCCGGACGAAGACCCCCACGATATGCGCCTGTGGCACGGACACGATTTCCCCGACGGCCGCTTCGGCACCTGGGAGTTCGACCAGTACGGTCACCGAGCCGGCCCACTCGCCGTCGGGCCCCTCCGCGACAAAGGTGACGGCCGAGGTCCCCTCGGCATTCATCCGGGCCCGGTCCTGCCAGAAGCCATCGGGGTGGGCGGCCGCCGTGGCATACGTCTCGAGAAAGGCAATGGGCGCCACCGGATCACGCAGCGCGGCCAGCCGCAATTCCCTGATCCTGGGCCAGTCATCGGCCCGAACGGTCCTGATGCGATGCTCCATCTCCCGATCGTCGCGGTTGCCCCCGGTACCGGCAAGCGTTTTCTCTCTCGGCGATGGGGGTAGCTCCCGTGCCATTCGGGATGAGGGAGGGCAGGCCCGTGGGCGTGACAGACGTACGCGTCATGGTGGAGATGGGCACGGAGGCAGCAGCCGCGGTGCTACCCGCGGATCTACGGGCACAGCTCGCGGAGTTGGCCGAACCGACGGGTTGCCTGGCCCTCGCCGACATTCTCATCACCGGATGGGGAAGCTCGGTCGTACTGGACGAGAGCATTCTGGACGGGGCTCCCCGGCTATCGGCGGTGGTACATGCCGCGGGGTCGGTGAAGGGGGTGGTCACACCGGCCGTCTGGGACAGGGGAATTGTGGTCTCCTCGGCCGCCGATGCCAATGCGGGGCCGGTCGCCGATTACACCGTGGCCGCGGTCGCGCTCGCCGCGAAGAAGGCACTGAGCACGGCCGCCGGGTACGCCACCGGACGGCCCGGCTGCTGGCCCGGCTTCGGCGACCGCCGAGGAGCCGACGGCCAAATCGTGGGAGTGGTGGGCGCGTCCCGGATCGGCCGCCGTGTCATCGCCCGGCTACTGGCCTCGGCAGCCCGCTTTCGCGTGCTGCTGTACGACCCCCATGTATCAACTGCCGAAGCGGCGCTGCTGGGCGTCGAACTCGTCGGCCTCAACACACTGTGCGGAGCAAGCACGATTGTCACTCTCCATGCTCCGGAACTCCCCGAGACCCGGTGGCTGTTGAACGCCGAGCGGCTGGCCCTGATCCCGGACGGTGGCACGGTCATCAATACGGCGCGTGGCTCGCTGATCGATACGGACGCCCTCACCCTCGAATGCGCATCGGGCCGGCTGGACGCCTTTCTCGATGTGACCGACCCCGAACCACTGCCTCCGGGGCACCGATTGCCGACACTGGGCAATGTACTGGTCACCCCGCATATCGCCGGTGCGCAGGGCAGTGAGGCCCGGCGGCTGGGTGCGTATGCGGTGGGAGAGGTCGGGCGGCTGGTACGGGGAGAGCCACTGTTGGGCTTGGTGAGCCGGGAGGATCTGCGTCGGCTGGCCTAGCAGGGCCCAAAAACAAAAAAGCCGGAGGCCCGAGCTGAATTCACTTCAACTCGGGCCTCCGGCCCAATAATTGCTCGGCGGCGTCCTACTCTCCCACACGGTCCCCCATGCAGTACCATCGGCGCT
>NZ_JBDJPF010000031.1:0-73842 GCF_054957865.1 Streptomyces xingningensis | reverse complement strand
GGGCGCAGCCCCTCCTGCCCTCCCCCCCCAAACCGCGAAGCGGTGCAGAAACACTCCGCATCTGCTCTGACGGCCAGTGGTGCACGGCCAGCCGTCAGCGCTGCACGCCCAGCGCCCACCGCTCAGTGGACCGAGAGGCCGCCGTCGACGAAGATCGCCTGGCCGGTGATGTACCCGGAGGCGCCGCCGGCCAGGAAGATTGCCGCGCCCGCGAAGTCCTCGGCCAGGCCGTTGCGGCCGGTGAGGGTGCGGGCGGCCAGGGCGGCCACCTTGTCGGGGTCGGTGGACAGGCGCCGGTTGAGAGGGGTCATGACGAAGCCCGGGACCAGGGTGTTGCAGGTGACGCCATGTGGCGACCAAGCCTCGGCCTGGGAGCGGGCCAGGGACTCCAGGGCGCCCTTGGAGACGCCGTAGGCGCCGCTCTGGACGAAGGCGCGGTGTGCCTGCTGGGAGGTGATGTGGATGATGCGGCCGAAGCCCCGTTCGGCCATGCCGGGGCCGAAGCGCTGGCCGAGGAGGTAGGGGGCGTCGAGGTTGACCGCCATGGTGGCGTCCCAGACCTCCTCGGTGAGGTCGTTCATCGGCGGGCGCAGGTTGATTCCGGCGGAGTTGACGAGGATGTCGGGTTCGCCGAAGGGCTTGACGGCCTCCTCCGCCGCGGTGCGTACGCCCTCGCGGGTGCTCAGGTCGGCGCTGACCCAGGCCGTGTGGCAGCCCTCGGCGGTCAACTGGTCGACCACGGCGGTGAGTTCCGCCTCCCTGCGGGCCACGACCACGACCTTCGCTCCGGCGCGGGCCAGGGCCTCGGTGATGGCCCGGCCGATGCCGGAGCTGCCGCCGGTGATGATGGCGACGCGGCCGTTCAGGGAGAAGAGTTCGGAGAGGTACGCCTGCGAGGTCATGGCCGCACTTTAGGTGGTGGTGCGACCGGGGGTGGTGGGGGCCGGGTGGCCTGGTGGCTGGGCCTGCCCCGGGGCCGAGGCGGGCCGTCAGCGCGGGCTGAGCAGCCGGTCCCGGACCTGGGCGATCTGGGTTTCGACGTCGCGGTACCAGTCGGTGATCTTGCGGTTGGGGTCCACCTCGACGCGGCCCGCGTCCAGGGCGCGGAGGCGGTCCTCGGCGGCGTTGAGCTGTGCCTCCAGGGTGAACCTGCCTTGTGCGGAGGGGCCTGCCCAGGTGAGTTCGGAGCGGGCCGCGGTCAGGGCGGTGTGGGCGCGTTCGCGGATCGGGGCGATCTTGTCGCGCAGGGAGAGGAGCTTGTCCCGGAGGCCGTGCATGCTGGCGGTCAGGCTGTCCAGGTTCTCCACCAGCCCCACCGAGCCGTTGCTGTGGGCGGTGAACAGTTCCACGGCGTGGTTGAGCGTCTCGAAGCCGGCATCGCCCGGGTGGTGCCAGTTGTTGCGTGCTTCCTGGTAGTCGGCCCGGGCGTTGTCGCAGGACTCCAGGAGCGGCACGGCCTCGGCGAGCTGGGCCCGTACGGTGTCCACCGGCAGCCCGTCGCCGTGGCCGAGCAGGGTCCGGATCTGCTCCATGGACTGCTCGAACCGGCCGCGCGCCTCCTCCACCAGCCGCTGCGCCTCGGCCGCCGTCTCCAGCGCGCCGATGAGCACCTCCCGGGCCTCGACCAGCAGTTGGTCCTCGTTCCTGCGCCGCCCCCACATATGGCCACTCCGTTGTCCTTGGGGGCTTTGTCCGCCCCGCCCGGGAGCGATCCTATGTTCGAGTGTGTGATGGTCTGACGGGCTGACCTGACGGACTGAGGGGGTGGAGGGGGGGCGCTCGGCCGTCCGGTGGCGCGGGCGTCGTGGCTGCGTACGCTGGGGGCAGGTCCTTGATCTACGACAAATGCCCCACATCAGGGCGTCCTCCGCGTGTGCATTTGTTTTGACCGCAGCCCATGCGGTAGGTACGCTCTGACCTTGTGCCTGGGGTGTCCCTGGGCTCTCGTGCGTGCCTTCAAACCGTATGAGAGCGCCAGAACCGAACGGTTTCCAACGGTTCGGAGACGCCGAAATCTGCACCAATCCGCCATCGGCGGAGGTCTGCAGTCTTCGACACACCCGACCGCGTGGGTCGGTGTCGTTCCCAGGTTAGTTTTATCGTGATCGGCACACAGAAACCGGAGAAACGGTGCCTACGATCCAGCAGCTGGTCCGGAAGGGCCGGCAGGACAAGGTCGAGAAGAACAAGACGCCCGCACTGGAGAACTCGCCCCAGCGCCGCGGCGTTTGCACGCGTGTTTTCACGACCACCCCGAAGAAGCCGAACTCGGCACTCCGTAAGGTCGCGCGTGTGCGTCTGACCAGCGGCATCGAGGTCACCGCTTACATTCCGGGTGAGGGCCACAACCTGCAGGAGCACTCCATCGTGCTCGTGCGTGGCGGTCGTGTGAAGGACCTGCCGGGCGTTCGCTACAAGATCATCCGTGGCGCGCTCGACACCCAGGGCGTCAAGAACCGCAAGCAGGCTCGCAGCCGCTACGGCGCCAAGAAGGAGAAGTAAGAATGCCTCGTAAGGGCCCCGCCCCGAAGCGCCCGGTCATCATCGACCCGGTCTACGGCTCTCCTCTGGTCACGTCCCTGATCAACAAGATCCTGCTGCACGGCAAGCGCTCCACCGCCGAGCGCATCGTGTACGGCGCCATGGAGGGTCTGCGCGAGAAGACCGGCAACGACCCGGTCATCACGCTGAAGCGTGCGCTTGAGAACGTCAAGCCCGCCCTCGAGGTCAAGTCCCGCCGCGTCGGTGGCGCCACCTACCAGGTGCCGGTCGAGGTCCGTCCGGGCCGCGCCTCCACCCTGGCGCTGCGCTGGCTGGTCGGCTACTCCCGCGCCCGTCGCGAGAAGACCATGACCGAGCGCCTCATGAACGAGCTGCTGGACGCCTCCAACGGTCTCGGCGCTTCCGTGAAGAAGCGCGAGGACACGCACAAGATGGCCGAGTCCAACAAGGCCTTCGCGCACTACCGCTGGTAGTCGCAACCCCCATCGAGAACCGAGAGAAGACTGAGCCATATGGCCACCACTTCGCTTGACCTGGCCAAGGTCCGCAACATCGGGATCATGGCCCACATCGACGCGGGCAAGACGACCACCACCGAGCGGATCCTGTTCTACACCGGTGTTTCGTACAAGATCGGTGAGGTCCACGACGGCGCTGCCACGATGGACTGGATGGAGCAGGAGCAGGAGCGCGGCATCACCATCACGTCCGCCGCGACGACCTGCCACTGGCCGCTTGAGGACGTCGATCACACGATCAACATCATCGACACCCCGGGCCACGTCGACTTCACCGTCGAGGTGGAGCGTTCGCTGCGGGTGCTCGACGGTGCCGTGACCGTGTTCGACGGCGTCGCCGGTGTCGAGCCGCAGTCCGAGACGGTGTGGCGGCAGGCCGACCGTTACGGCGTGCCGCGCATCTGCTTCGTCAACAAGCTGGACCGCACCGGTGCCGAGTTCCACCGCTGCGTCGACATGATCGTGGACCGCCTGGGCGCGACCCCGATCGTGATGCAGCTGCCGATCGGCGCCGAGGCCGACTTCAAGGGCGTGGTCGACCTCGTCCGTATGAAGGCGCTGGTCTGGTCCGCCGAGGCCGCCAAGGGCGAGATGTACGACGTCGTCGACATCCCGGCCACCCACACCGAGGCTGCCGAGGAGTGGCGCGGCAAGCTGCTCGAGGCCGTCGCCGAGAACGACGAAGAGATGATGGAGCTCTTCCTCGAGGGCCAGGAGCCCACCGAGGAGCAGCTGTACGCGGCCATCCGCCGCATCACCATCAGCTCCGGCAAGGGCGGCGACACCACCGTCACCCCGGTGTTCTGCGGCACCGCGTTCAAGAACAAGGGTGTGCAGCCGCTGCTCGACGCCGTCGTGCGCTACCTGCCCTCCCCGCTGGACATCGAGGCCATCGAGGGCCACGCGGTGAACGACCCGGACGAGGTCGTCAAGCGCAAGCCCTCCGTGGACGAGCCGTTCTCCGGTCTTGCCTTCAAGATCATGAGCGACCCGCACCTCGGCAAGCTCACCTTCGTCCGGGTCTACTCGGGCCGCATGGAGACCGGCACCCAGGTGCAGAACTCCGTGAAGGGCAAGAAGGAGCGCATCGGCAAGATCTACCGGATGCACGCGAACAAGCGTGAGGAGATCGAGTCGGTGGGTGCCGGTGACATCGTCGCCGTCATGGGTCTGAAGCAGACCACCACCGGTGAGACCCTCTGCGACTCCGCGAACCCGGTGATCCTGGAGTCGATGGACTTCCCGGCCCCGGTCATCCAGGTCGCCATCGAGCCCAAGTCGAAGGGCGACCAGGAGAAGCTCGGCGTCGCGATCCAGCGTCTCGCCGAGGAGGACCCGTCCTTCCAGGTCCACACGGACGAGGAGACGGGCCAGACCATCATCGCGGGTATGGGCGAGCTGCACCTCGATGTGCTGGTCGACCGTATGAAGCGTGAGTTCCGGGTCGAGGCCAACGTCGGCAAGCCGCAGGTCGCGTACCGCGAGACGATCCGCAAGGCCGTCGAGCGGATCGACTACACGCACAAGAAGCAGACTGGTGGTTCCGGCCAGTTCGCGAAGGTGCAGATCGCGATGGAGCCCCTCGAGGGCGACGGCTACGAGTTCGAGAACAAGGTCACCGGTGGCCGCATCCCGCGGGAGTACATCCCGTCCGTGGACGCGGGCTGCCAGGAGGCCATGGAGTTCGGTGTGCTGGCGGGCTACCCGCTGACCGGCGTGAAGATCACGCTGCTCGACGGTGCCTACCACGATGTCGACTCCTCCGAGCTCGCGTTCAAGATCGCCGGTTCCATGGCGTTCAAGGAGGGTGCCCGCAAGGCGTCGCCGGCTCTGCTCGAGCCGATGATGTCCGTCGAGGTCACCACCCCCGAGGACTACATGGGCGACGTGATCGGCGACATCAACTCCCGCCGTGGTCAGATCCAGTCCATGGAAGACCGCAGCGGCGCCAAGGTCGTCAAGGGCCTGGTTCCGCTGTCGGAGATGTTCGGCTACGTCGGAGACCTCCGCAGCAAGACCTCGGGTCGCGCAAGCTACTCGATGCAGTTCGACTCCTACGCCGAGGTTCCGCGGAACGTCGCCGAGGAGATCATCGCGAAGGCCAAGGGCGAGTAATTCGGCTCCCGTCTCCACAGACGGAGCAGACGCTTTAGGCTTGACACCGGCTGTCGGGGCATACCACCGCATTTCGCACGGTGGTTGCCCCGGCGGACGGCACCCCAGAAGATCACCTGGCGCCGATGAAGTAAGGCGTACAGAACCACTCCACAGGAGGACCCCAGTGGCGAAGGCGAAGTTCGAGCGGACTAAGCCGCACGTCAACATCGGCACCATCGGTCACGTCGACCACGGTAAGACGACCCTTACCGCGGCGATCACCAAGGTGCTGCACGACGCGCACCCGGAGCTCAACCCCTTCACGCCGTTCGACCAGATCGACAAGGCGCCGGAGGAGCGGCAGCGCGGTATCACCATCTCGATCGCGCACGTCGAGTACCAGACCGAGTCGCGTCACTACGCGCACGTTGACTGCCCTGGTCACGCGGACTACATCAAGAACATGATCACCGGTGCCGCCCAGATGGACGGCGCGATCCTCGTGGTCGCCGCGACCGATGGTCCGATGCCGCAGACCAAGGAGCACGTGCTCCTGGCCCGCCAGTCCGGCGTTCCGTACATCGTTGTCGCCCTGAACAAGGCCGACATGGTGGACGACGAGGAGATCATGGAGCTCGTCGAGCTCGAGGTCCGTGAGCTCCTCAACGAGTACGAGTTCGACGGTGACAACGCTCCGGTCGTCAAGGTCTCGGCGCTGAAGGCGCTCGAGGGCGACGCCGAGTGGGGCCAGTCGGTCATGAACCTCATGAACGCCGTCGACGAGTCGATCCCGCAGCCCGAGCGTGACGTCGACAAGCCGTTCCTGATGCCGATCGAGGACGTCTTCACGATCACCGGTCGCGGTACGGTCGTCACCGGCCGTATCGAGCGCGGTGTCCTGAAGGTCAACGAGACCGTGGACATCATCGGCATCAAGACCGAGAAGACCACCACCACGGTCACCGGCATCGAGATGTTCCGCAAGCTGCTCGACGAGGGCCAGGCCGGTGAGAACGTCGGTCTGCTGCTCCGCGGCATCAAGCGCGAGGACGTCGAGCGCGGCCAGTGCATCATCAAGCCGGGTTCGGTCACCCCGCACACCGAGTTCGAGGCCACGGCGTACATCCTCTCCAAGGACGAGGGCGGCCGCCACACCCCGTTCTTCAACAACTACCGTCCGCAGTTCTACTTCCGTACGACTGACGTGACCGGTGTGGTGACCCTCAAGGAGGGCACGGAGATGGTCATGCCCGGCGACAACGCCGAGATGTCCGTCTCCCTGATCCAGCCCGTCGCGATGGAGGAGGGCCTGCGCTTCACCATCCGTGAGGGCGGCCGCACCGTCGGCGCCGGTCAGGTCACCAAGATCAACAAGTAACGTCCGCCGGTGCTCTCTCCTCGGGGAGGGCGCCGGGGTTGCTGACGGATCGCAGAGCGGGCCCGTACATCCTCGGATGTGCGGGCCCGCTCTTTTGCCGTCTATGCGGGCTCCGCCGTCTCGAAGCCCAGGCTTGCGGCCAGCTGGCGGCGGTGCTTGATGCGGAACTTGCGGTAGACCCGGGTGAGGTGCTGCTCCACGGTGCTCACGGTGATCGACAGCTTGGCCGCCACCTCCCGGTTGGTGTACCCCTGGGCGGCCAGGGCGGCGACCCGGTGCTCGGCGTCGGTGAGCGGATGCGTGCCGCCGCTCCGGGCCGGCGGCTTGAGGTGGCCGGGACCCGGCGGGCGGGTCGCGGCGGGGAGCAGCGAGCGCTGCAGCTCCTCGGCGCCGCACTCCTCGGCCGTCCGCCAGGCCCGCAGGGAGAGCTGCCGGGCCTCGCGGCCGTTGCCCAGCCGCAGCTGGACCTGGCTGAGCTCGGCCAGCGTGCGCGCCATGGTGTAACGGTCACCGCCCGCCTGCAGCATTTCCACGGCCCGGCCGAGCAGGATCGGGCGCTGGGCGGGGGAGCGGGTGGCGGCCAGTACGCGCAGGGCGGCGCCGAGGGCGCGGGGCTGCCGGTAGCCGGGGTGGGAGAGCTGCTCGTTCAGCAGCCGGGTGGCGTTCGCGGGCTTGTCCAGGCGGATCCAGGCCTCGGCGGCGCCGGTGCGCCAGGGCACCAGGCCGGGCGAGTCCAGCCCCCAGGCCTGCAGGCTTTCGCCGCAGGCGAGGAAGCAGGACAGCGCCGCCTGGTACTGGCCGTTGGCCAGGTTGTGCACTCCGCGGGCGTGCTGGTAGTGGATGCCGAAGGTGGTGTGGAAGGCGGCCGGCGGGACCGGCAGGTCCAGGAGTTCCGCGGCCCGCTCCTGCTCGCCCCGGGCCGTATGGGTCTCGATGAGCACGGCCAGCGGGAGGGCGATGCCCACCCCCCAGCCTTCTCCGGGCACCAGCTCAAGGGCCCGTTGGCCGTGCTCGAGGGCGGCGGGCAGGCTGCCCTTGCGGAGCGCTATCAGGGCTTTGGTCAGGTGCAGCAGGGCGTCCCAGACGGGGGCGTGCTGTTTGGCCGCCCGGGCCAGCAGCCGGTCGCACCAGCTGTCGGCGGCGCCCAGCCGGTCGATGTAGAGCAGCGAGTGCACCGCGGCGATCAGCGGTTCCAGGCTGTGCTGGCCGAGCCGGGTGGACTGCAGGACCCGCTCGGCCCCGGCCATGACCTCGTTGTGGTCGCCGCCGGTCAGCGCCGTGTACACGGCGCGCGCGGCGACCAGGTCGGGGGACTCCCGGGCGGGGAGCTGCCGCTGCCGGGGCCCGCCCGGACGCGGCCGGCTCAGCGGCTCGCTCAGCTTGGGCAGGACGCCGGGGTAGGTGGCGGCCAGCTTGAGGTGGGTGACGGACAGCGAGCCGGAGAGCGGCGCGTCGTATCCGTCCCGGGGCAGCCCTTGGGAGGCGGCTGCCGCCTCCTCCTCCAGGCCGTGCCACAGCAGGCCTTCGACCAGCGGGAGCACGGTGTGCGGCGGCAGCAGTCCGGCCTGTGCCTGCTCGGTGAGCGCACGGAGCTGGGGGATGACCCCCTTGGGGTCGAGCCGCCAGGCGAGTGCGGCGGTGGCCATCCGGTCGGCGAGGCCCTGCGGGGAGTCGTCGGCGCAGACCACTGCCAGGCGCAGGCAGCGGCCCGCCCGGGCGACCTCGCCGGCCGCCAGGTGGGCCTCGGCGGCGGCCCGCAGCAGTGGCGCCTCCCAGCTCTCGCCCAAGGGGCCGCCGGCCAGCAGCTGTTCGGCGACGGCGGTGGGCGGGGCGCCCTGGGTCTGGAGCAACCGGGCCGCCCTGGCCCGGAGTTCGGTGTGCTCGGCGGTGGAGAGGTCGGCCAGCAGGGCGCTCCGCAGCGCGTCGTGCCGGAACCGTCCGCCCTCCAGCAGCGCCGAGGCGGCGAGCGCCTGCAGCGCGTGGTCGGCCGTCCGGCAGCTGACTCCGGTCAGCACGCAGAGCGTGCTCCTGGCCGCCATCCCGCTGACGTCGCCCAGCACGGCGAGGCCCTGGGCCACGGCGACGGTGTCGCTGCCGCCGCGGTGCACACAGGCCCGCGCGGCGGCCTGGAAGGCTCCGGCGATGACGAGCTCCGGCGGAGCGGTGGGCTGTGGGCGGCCGTCGTCGGCGTCGTTCAGCAGGGCCTTCAGCAGCAGCGGGTTGCCGCCGCTCACCGCATGGAACCGTCCGGCCAGCCGCTCGGCGGCGTCCGCGCCCAGCTCGGCGGCGACCAGCTCGGTGACCCCGGCGGCGCTCAGCGGGGCGAGGTCGATGCGGCATATCCCTGGCTGGTACTGGAGTTCGCCGAAGAGGGTGCGGTCGGCTTCGCCGTGCGGGCTCTCGGTGACCACCAGGGCGATGGGCGCGGTGCGCAGCCGCCAGATCAGATAGAGCAGGCACTGCAGGGACGCGGGGTCGGCGTGCTGGAGGTCGTCGACGCACAGCAGCAGGGGGCGTTCGGCGGCCAGTGCCAGCGCCGACCGGTGGATGTGCCGCAGGGTGCGCGGCGGGACGGCGGTGTCCTCGGCGGGGGCCGGGCCGGTGATGTCCGCCGCGTCGGGGAAGAGCTGTTCCACCAGGGCGTAGGGGAAGGACCGTTCGGCCGGGCTGCCGATGGCGCGCAGCACCCGGAAGCCCTGGCCGGCGGCGTGGTCGCCGAGCGCGTGCAGCAGTTCGGTCTTGCCGATGGCCGTACCGCCGCGGATCACCGCGAAGCCGCCGGTGCCCGTCGGGCATTGACGGAGCATCTCGGACAGCCGGGCGAGTTCCCGGTCGCGGTCGACGAGCATGTGAGCGCCCCTTCCCCCTGTGAGGCGGCCTCCGGGCCGAGCCTGACTCCGAACCGGAGTTCCAGCTTCCTGCAAGCGATCGACCTGCACGATAGCAAGCCCGACCAGCGAAGACGGTGATGGATATCAGCGGCGAACTGCCGCCCGGATCATGGTGATCCCCTAGAGAAGCCCCTATGAACCCGATGAATAGGGGTTTCAGCGGCTCTCTTACTTCTGGTCGAATGCAGCAAGAGTGGGCAACAAGGCAGGACAACACGGCAAAAGGGCGAGCAGACGGGCAGCTGCCCCGGCGGCCGACTCGCCCGGCGACGGGTCATCGGGGGGCTCTTCTTGGCAACTGGCCGACTTCGCGGACCGTGCCCCACGCGTCCTTTGGCGCGGCCGCGCTTTGCACGCCCGCAGTCACCGTTCTTAGCCACCGGCCGTCAGCCGGGCGCACCGTCGGAGAGACCTCCAGTGGACCGGCATCAGGCATTCCGCTACCGCACGATCCTGAGCAGCACCGACCCGCTCGTCGACGACCACCGGGTGCACGGCGTGCGCACCCTGCCCGCGCTGGCCTTCCTCGACCTGCTGTACCGGCTGCTGGGCGCCGAGGGCTTCGCCCTCGACCGCACCGAGCTGCGCGACGTCCGCTTCGCCCAACCCGTGGTGATCACCGAGGAGTTCGACCGCGAGATCGAGATCGCCCTGGAGTGGCGCGACGGCCACTACCGGGCCGGCGCCCGTAGCCGCCCCGTCCACCACGACTGGTACGCGGACGACGAACGAGCCGACTGGACCGGGCATATGACGGCCGAGCTGCACCTCGGCTTCGCGTTCCCCGCCGCCCCGCTGCGGGCCGACGAGCTACGCCGCACGGCGGCCCGGAGCGAGGACGCCGAGCGCGGCTACGCCCTGGGCCGGGCCGCCGGAATCCACCGGCTGCCCTTTATGACCTGCCGGGGGACCGTGCACCACCGCGACGGCGGACTGCTCGCCGAGCTCGCACTGAGCACCGAGGCCCGGGAGGGCCGGGAGGGCTTCCTCTTCCACCCGGCGATGCTGGATGCGCTGGTCGTGCAGAGTGCGTTGCTGGCCCCCTCGGACCCCGCCGGGGAGCAGGCGTGCCGCGCGCTGGTCCCGGTCCGGATCGCCGCCTTCCACGCCTATGCCGCCCTGGGCGCCGACGGCCTGGCCGATCTGCGGCCGCGCGACACCACCGAGGACGGCCTGCCCCGGGTGGACGCCGGGCTGTACGGACCGGACGGCCGCCCGGCCGCCCGCCTCGAGGGGCTGGCGCTCCGGTGGATGCACTCCTCGGAACTGCTCGGCCGCCGGCCGGCCGGCTCCCCGGGCCGGCGGCGGGGCCCCGCGACGGAGCCGGGCACGGCCGCGGCGGTGGTCTCCCGGCTCGCCCCGAGGCCCGTTGAGCGGGCGTCAAGGAAACGTCAACATGCCGGACCTTACCCTGACTTGGGCGCCCTGGGCGTCCGCAGTACTACAGCGGTCACAACGGAGGACAGGGTGCCGATCACGGACTTCATGTACACCAGCAGCTGGGTGCCGGCCGTGGCATCCGGCGACGCCGGTGCCACCACCCCGGGCCCGGTGCTGATCCTGCACACCCCACAGGGGCGGCCACTGGCCGAGGCACTGGCCGCGCACCACACCGGGGAGCACGTGGTACGGGCCGAACTGGGCACCTACACCCGGCGGTCGGCGGAGGGCTGCTGGGAACTGGCCGCCTCGGCGACCCACGGCCCGGCCGCGCTGCGCGCCGACTTCCCGCAGCCGCCGCGCACCGTGTACTTCCTCGGCGGCCTTCGCCCCGGCGGACTTCGCCCCGGCGGCCGCGACGGGGTGGCCGCGCTGGACCAGGCCGAGGAGACGGGCGTCCGGGCGCTGTTCCGGGTCGCCAAGCACCTCGCCATCCCGCTGGCGGGCACCCGTCCGCTGGACTGGAAGATCGTCACCAATGATGTCGCCGCCGTCCCGGGCTCCCCGGTCATCAGCCCCTATGCGGCGGCCCTGGACGGCCTGGCCCGGGTGCTGGAGAACGAGCACCGGCGCTGGAGCGCCCCCGTGATCGACCTCGGCCTCGGCGGTCTGCTGCCCGGTCCGGACAGCAGGCGGTGGCGGGAGCTGGCCGCCCTGGTCGCGGCCGAACCGGCGGAGCGCGGAGCGCGCATCGCCCACCATGGCGGCGTCCGCCACCGGCAGTGGCTCCAGCCGGTCATCCTGCCCGCGGCCGGCCCGGGCGTCATCCGCACCGGCGGCACCTACGCCATCATCGGCGGCGCGGGCGGCATCGGGCTGGAGACGGCCCGCTCTCTGGCCCGCGACCACGGTGCCCGGGTGGCCCTGATCGGCCGGTCACCGCTGGACGAACGGCTCCGGCGGCGGATCGCCGAGGCCGACCCCACCGGCTCCCGGCTGCGCTACTTCCGGGCCGACGGCTCCGACGTAGGGTCCCTGCACGAGGCCCTGGACCGGATCCACCACACCTTCGGCCGGGTGCACGGCGTGATCCACTCCGCGCTGTCCCACTCCGGCGGGCTGATCCGCTTCCAGGACGAGGCCGCGCTGCGCGACGAGCTGCTGGCCAAGGCGCGGGTCAGCGTGGCGGTCACCGAGGTCTTCCGCCATGAGCCGCTGGACTTCCTGCTGTTCTTCTCCTCGGCGCAGTCCTTCCTGGGCGACCCCGGAATGGCCGGCTATGCCGCCGGCTCCACCTTCCAGGACGCCTATGCACAGGCCCTCGACCAGCGGCTGCCGTTCCCGGTACGGGTCGTCGACTGGGGCGCCTGGGGCACGGTGGGCGCCGTCGCCGGCGGCCCGTGGCGCGAGAAGCTCAGCCGCCAGGGCTTCCGCCCCATCCAGCCCCGGGAGGGCCTCGAGACCGTGCTGCGGGTGCTGGCCGGGGACCGCACCCAGGTGCTGGTCATGCCCGCCGAGGAGCGGCTGCTGGCCCGGCTGGGGCTGGCCGACTCCCCGCACCGGGCGCCCGAGGCGCGGCGCCGGGACGGCTGGACCCCGGTCGAGGACTGCGGGGCGACCGGCCTGACCGGCACCTGGCTGGTGGTCCTGCCGGAGGGCGACGCCGAGCCGGCCGACTCCGTCCCCGGTGCGCTGCTGCGGCACGGCGCCGATGTGGTGCCGCTGGTCCTGGAGTCCGGCACCGACCGGGCGGCCGTTGCCCGGAGCGTCGGCGAGACGCTGGGCGGGCGCGGGGGAGCGGTGACGGGCGTCCTGTGGTGCCTCCCGCCCACCGGCCAGGGCAAGGGCGTCCGGGTGGCCCTGGACGCGCTGGCGGAGGCCGGGGTGCGGGCTCCGCTGTGGTGCGTCACCGGGAGCGCCGTCTCCCGGACCGAGGCGGTCCGGCGGGAGACCGAACCGGCCGTCGGGCCGACCGCCGCGGGCCGCTGGGGCGGGATCGTCCGGCTGCCGCGGGTGCTGGACGAGCCGGCCAGGGCCCGGCTGTGCGCGGTGCTGGGCGTCCTGCGGGACGAGACCGAGCCGGTCGAGGCGGCGGTCCGGGCGGACGGGGGGTACGTCCGGGAGCTGTGGACGGGCGAGGCGGCCTGAGGCTGCGCCTCAGGCCCGCCACACCCAGGGCGTCGCGTCCGGCGCCAGCCCTACCACGCACAGCCGGTGACCCGAGTCGACGTGCAGCGCGGCGGTGCCCACCGGCACCGGGCGCCCGGTGGCGCGCCGTGGCTCGGCATCGGGCGCCGTCGCCTCTATGACCTGCGCCCCGCCGTCCAGCGCGCGGCTGAACACCATCAGCGAGTCCTTGCCGCCGCGGGCCGGCAGCGGCTGCGCGGCCAGCCGGCCGTAGCCCGGCAGGTGGCGCAGTGCGGAGTCGTCCAGCTGTTCGGTGCCGGCGCCGCCGGTCAGCCGGTAGCCGACCGGCTCCCTGGCGGCGGCCTTGCGGTAGACGACGGTCAGCGCCCCGTCCGGGCCGAGGGCGGCGCCGACCGGATCGCCGCCGGGCTGCGGCAGCCCGTTCAGCGGCTGGAAGCGGACCGGCTTGCCGGGCGCGTCCTGGGTCCAGTGGTGGACGGTGTCCCGGCCGATGCCGAAGACATGCACCCGGTGGTCCTTGTCGAGGACGGCGGTCAGCCCCTCCTGGAGCTCCTGGCCGTGCAGGCTCTGCCACTTGCCCCAGCTGCCGTCGGGTTCGCGCACCCGGCTGGAGACGCCCTTGCCCGCGTTGCGGACGAACAGGTGGACGCGCCCGTCGGGGGTGGCGACGGCGGCCGGTACGCCCACCCGGCGGCCCCGGTCGGGCTTGTGCTCGGGGCTGCCCAGTCGCTTCCAGGCCTTGAACGGGCCGCCGGGCGAGTGCTGTTCGAGGACCACGAGCTCGCGGGTGTTGGCGCGGCCCTCGCCCTTGAGGGCGGAGAAGCGCAGGGCGAACACCAGGCGGCGCCCGGCGGAGTCCCGGACCGCCGCGAGGGCGGGCGCGAACGGGCCGCCGCCCAGGTTCTGCGGGTCGCCGAAGCGGCCGCTGCCGGGGGAGGACTCCTGCCAGCGCACCGCGTGCAGGCCCAGCACGCCGAAGGCCTCCAGGCGGCCGTCCTTGTCGGTGTCGACGGCGGGCGTGGCGCCGGGATAGCGGTAGTGGGTGGAGCGGATCCAGCCCTTGCGGTTCTTCATCGGGCGGTCGCCGCCCTGTCCGTAGTCACCGCAGCCCGCGTCGTTGCCGCAGCTCCAGTGCGGGTCGCCGCCGTACGCCGCCACCAGCCGGTGCTTCTGCTCGACGATCTCCGTCGGCAGGTTGTGCGGCCAGCGCTGGTTGTAGTAGCCGCGGAAGGAGGTGGTGACGAAGCGCGGCGGGTGCCCGTCTCGCTTGGTGGTGTCGGCCACCCACTGGGACATCGCCTTCCAGGTGAAGAGCGCGGTCGGGGTGTGGTCGCGGTGGTCCGAGCAGGCCCCGTAGTCGTTGTCCTTGGGGTGCGTGGCGTCGTGCACCTGGAAGTCGGGGTCCGGGTCCATGGTGTGCACCACGGACGGCTTGTACCGGTCCATGATCCCGGCCAGCACGTCCACCAGCGTGCTGTGCCGGTAGGTGCTCTTGGCGGTGCAGGGCGAGCCGGTGGCGATCAGGCTCTGCATCTCGGTGTCCGGCTCGTCCCACAGCTCCGGCAGCCGGGTCTCGTCGGCGGACAGCATGGCGATGTTGAGGAAGATCAGCCGGACCTTGCGGTTGCCGTTGGTCAGCTCGTTGGTCTCCGCCTTCACTCCTCCGGGGAGATCCAGTACGGACTTGCGCCAGCCGGTGAACCTGTCCTTGCCGATCATCTCGGCGTAGGCCTGGCGCAGCCCCTGGTGGCGGGCCGAGGAGTACTTGGCCTTGTCCGGCTTCTCCTTGGGCATCCCCTTGATCCAGTTCTGCCCGACGGCCTCGCCGGCCGTCACATAGACGGAGACGACGGGCACGCCCGCCTGCACCAGGTGCCCGGCGTCGGGGTTCATGAAGAACAGATCGTCATCGGGGTGCGCCATCACCTGCAGCAGCAGCGGGGCGCCGGACCGGCCGAAGGATTCGGTGGAGGCGGGGTCCACGGCCCGTACGGGCGCAGGCGCGGTCTTGTCCGCGCCGCCGTCGCTGCAGCCCGCCGCGGCCAGCGCGGTACCGGCGGCAATGCCTGCCAGCACCGTGCGGCGGGAGACGCTGCCGAGGCGGTTGTTCCCGGGCGCGAGGGTGCGGCGCCGTGAGGTCTCCAACAAGCTCTGACTCCGTCCGTTGTGCAGCGCGCAATCCTGCCGTGCCTCCCCCCAGCGTGTGAAGGAACATGACCGTGTTCGTCATGTCCCTCCTCCGGCGTGTGAAGGGACGGAGATGCGGGCGGGCGGGTTGCCCAAGAGGCCATAAAGCCTGGCGGGCGGGTCGAACGACCTCATAGGGGCGGGCGAATCGGAAATGCCCCCCGGTGTCCTGAATATCGACCGGGCGGTTTGACATCTGGGCTGGTCGTTGTACCTTCTTCGGCTGCGATTGGCGCCTCTTCGGGCCCGTATGGCACACTGTTCAGGTTGCTCGGTTGAGTGCCGATGCTGCGCGCCTCCCGCCGGGAGGACTGGAAGCGAGTCCCGCAGTACTCGTCGCCCCTGATGAGGGGCGGAAGTACGGGAATCTTCCGGGAAGTGTCAGCGGGGTACCGACCAGGCACTCGGTGGGTGTCTTTCCCCCACAAACCCCTTGAGCAGGGATCTTCCTTCGGGGAGAGCTGCTGGAAGGGGCGCGACACGCCCGACCGCGTGGGTCGGAGGTGGAGCGGGGAGGGGCAGCGCTGCAGCGCAGCTCGCCGAGTCCCAGAGCGTTACGAGAGACAGGACTACTGAGTAGCCATGGCGGGACAGAAGATCCGCATCCGGCTCAAGGCCTACGACCACGAGGTCATCGACTCCTCGGCGAAGAAGATCGTCGAGACGGTGACCCGCACTGGTGCGTCGGTCGCGGGCCCGGTGCCGCTGCCCACTGAGAAGAACGTGTACTGCGTCATCAAGTCGCCGCACAAGTACAAGGACTCGCGCGAGCACTTCGAGATGCGCACACACAAGCGCCTCATCGACATCCTCGACCCCACCCCGAAGACGGTTGACTCGCTCATGCGCCTCGACCTGCCGGCGGGCGTCGACATCGAGATCAAGCTCTGAGGTGACGCGCGAGATGGCTAAGAACATTAAGGGCGTCCTGGGCGAGAAGCTCGGCATGACCCAGGTCTGGGACGAGAACAACCGTGTCGTCCCGGTGACTGTCGTCAAGGCCGGGCCCTGTGTTGTCACCCAGGTCCGCACCAACGACAGCGACGGCTACGAGTCGGTCCAGATCGCCTTCGGCGAGATCGACCCGCGCAAGGTGAACAAGCCCCTCAAGGGCCACTTCGCCAAGGCCGACGTCACCCCGCGCCGCCACCTGGTGGAGCTGCGTACCGCTGACGCCAGCGAGTACACGCTCGGCCAGGAGATCACCGCTGCCGTGTTCGAGTCGGGCGTCAAGGTTGACGTCACCGGCAAGAGCAAGGGCAAGGGCTTCGCCGGTGTCATGAAGCGTCACAACTTCAAGGGCCTCGGCGCCGGTCACGGCACCCAGCGCAAGCACCGCTCCCCCGGTTCGATCGGTGGCTGCGCCACCCCGGGCCGTGTGTTCAAGGGCCTCCGCATGGCGGGCCGCATGGGCAACGAGCGGGTCACCACCCAGAACCTGACCGTCCACGCCGTTGACGCGGAGAAGGGTCTGCTGCTCATCAAGGGCGCAGTTCCTGGTCCGAACGGCGGCCTCGTCCTGGTCCGTACCGCGGCCAAGGGGGCCTGAGGTAAGCCGATGAGCACTCCGATCAACATTGACATCCTTTCGCCGGCAGGCGACAAGGCCGGGACCGTCGAGCTCCCCGCGGAGATCTTCGACGCGAAGGTCAGCGTTCCGCTGATCCACCAGGTCGTTGTCGCGCAGCTGGCCGCTGCCCGTCAGGGCACGCACAAGACCAAGACCCGTGGCGAGGTCCGCGGCGGTGGCAAGAAGCCGTACCGCCAGAAGGGCACCGGTCGCGCCCGTCAGGGTTCGACCCGCGCGCCGCAGTTCGCCGGTGGTGGCGTCGTGCACGGCCCCGTGCCGCGTGACTACTCGCAGCGGACCCCGAAGAAGATGAAGGCCGCCGCCCTGCGCGGGGCCCTCACCGACCGGGCGCGCCACTCCCGCATCCACGTCGTCTCCGGCGTGGTCGAGGGCGCGGTGTCCACCAAGGCCGCCAAGACCCTGCTCGGCAAGATCTCGGAGCGCAAGAACCTGCTCCTGGTCGCCGACCGGTCCGACGAGGCCGCGTGGCTGTCCGCCCGCAACCTGCCCCAGGTGCACATCCTGGAGCCGGGCCAGCTGAACACGTATGACGTGCTCGTCTCCGACGACGTGGTCTTCACCAAGGCCGCCTTCGAGTCCTTCGTGTCCGGCCCCGAGGCCAACGACGAGACCGAAGGGAGCGAGGTCTGATGACTGAGACCGCCGTCACCAGCAAGACCTTCTCGGACCCGCGCGACCTTCTGGTCAAGCCGGTTGTCTCCGAGAAGAGCTACGCGCTGCTGGACGAGAACAAGTACACGTTCATCGTCGACCCGCGTGCCAACAAGACCCAGATCAAGCAGGCCGTCGAGGCGGTCTTCTCGGTCAAGGTCACCGGGGTCAACACGATCAACCGCCAGGGCAAGCGCAAGCGCACCCGCACCGGTTTCGGCAAGCGCGCCAACACCAAGCGCGCCATCGTGACCCTCGCCGAGGGCGACCGTATCGACATCTTCGGCGGCCCGGTCTCCTAACGGAGTTCCGAGTCGTCCGGAATCGGACGAGGACTGAGAAATGGGTATCCGCAAGTACAAGCCGACGACCCCGGGCCGTCGTGGCTCCAGCGTCGCCGACTTTGTCGAGATCACGCGGTCCACGCCGGAGAAGTCGCTGGTCCGCCCGCTGCACAGCAAGGGCGGCCGTAACAACGCCGGTCGTGTGACCGTTCGCCACCAGGGCGGTGGCCACAAGCGCGCCTACCGCGTGATCGACTTCCGTCGTCACGACAAGGACGGCGTGCCGGCCAAGGTCGCTCACATCGAGTACGACCCCAACCGCACCGCGCGCATCGCGCTGCTGCACTACGCAGACGGCGAGAAGCGCTACATCATCGCGCCGCGTGGCGTCGTGCAGGGCGCTCGGATCGAGAACGGCCCTGGCGCCGACATCAAGCCGGGCAACAACCTGCCGCTGCGCAACATCCCCGTGGGTACGACCATCCACGCCATCGAGCTGCGTCCCGGCGGCGGTGCGAAGTTCGCCCGCTCCGCCGGTTCCTCCGTGCAGCTGCTGGCGAAGGAGGGCGCGATGGCCCACCTGCGCATGCCGTCCGGCGAAATCCGCCTGGTCGACGTGCGCTGCCGCGCCACCGTTGGCGAGGTCGGCAACGCCGAGCAGTCGAACATCAACTGGGGCAAGGCCGGCCGCATGCGCTGGAAGGGCGTCCGCCCGACCGTCCGCGGTGTCGCCATGAACCCCGTTGACCACCCGCACGGTGGTGGTGAGGGCAAGACCTCCGGTGGTCGCCACCCGGTCTCGCCGTGGGGTCAGAAGGAGGGTCGTACTCGTTCTCCCAAGAAGGCGAGCAACAAGTACATCGTCCGCCGCCGCAAGACGAACAAGAAGCGCTAGGAGCGGGTTTAGATGCCGCGTAGTCTCAAGAAGGGACCCTTCGTCGACGCCCACCTCATCAAGAAGGTGGACGCTCAGAACGAAGCCGGTACCAAGAACGTCATCAAGACCTGGTCCCGTCGCTCCATGATCGTGCCGGCCATGCTCGGCCACACGCTCGCGGTGCACAACGGCAAGACGCACGTCCCGGTGTTCGTCACCGAGTCGATGGTCGGCCACAAGCTCGGCGAGTTCTCGCCGACCCGCACCTTCCGCGGCCACGTCAAGGACGACCGCAAGTCGAAGCGCCGCTGAGCGGGGTGCGAACGACTATGACTGACACCGAAGGGACAACCATGGAAGCCAGGGCCCAGGCGCGGTACATCCGCGTCACGCCCATGAAGGCCCGCCGCGTGGTGGACCTCATCCGTGGCATGGACGCCACGGAGGCTCAGGCGGTCCTGCGTTTCGCCCCGCAGGCCGCGAGCGTGCCGGTCGGCAAGGTGCTGGACAGCGCCATTGCCAACGCCGCGCACAACTACGACCACACGGACGCCTCCACGCTGGTCATCAGCGAGGCGTACGTGGACGAGGGCCCGACCCTGAAGCGGTTCCGTCCGCGTGCCCAGGGCCGTGCCTACCGGATCCGCAAGCGGACCAGCCACATCACCGTGGTCGTCAGCAGCAAGGAAGGAACCCGGTAATGGGCCAGAAGGTAAACCCGCACGGGTTCCGGCTCGGCATCACCACCGACTTCAAGTCGCGCTGGTACGCCGACAAGCTGTACAAGGACTACGTCAAGGAAGACGTCGCCATTCGTCGCATGATGACGAAGGGCATGGAGCGGGCCGGCATCTCCAAGGTGGAGATCGAGCGCACCCGCGACCGCGTCCGCGTTGACATCCACACCGCCCGCCCGGGCATCGTCATCGGCCGCCGCGGCGCCGAGGCCGACCGCATCCGCGGTGAGCTGGAGAAGCTGACCGGCAAGCAGGTCCAGCTGAACATCCTCGAGGTCAAGAACCCCGAGGTGGACGCCCAGCTGGTGGCCCAGGCCGTCGCCGAGCAGCTGTCCTCCCGCGTCTCCTTCCGTCGCGCCATGCGCAAGAGCATGCAGTCGACGATGAAGGCCGGCGCCAAGGGCATCAAGATCCAGTGTGGTGGCCGTCTCGGCGGCGCCGAGATGTCCCGCTCGGAGTTCTACCGCGAGGGCCGGGTGCCCCTGCACACGCTCCGCGCGAACGTCGACTACGGCTTCTTCGAGGCCAAGACCACCTTCGGCCGCATCGGCGTGAAGGTCTGGATCTACAAGGGCGACGTCAAGAACATCGCCGAGGTGCGCGCCGAGAACGCCGCCGCCCGTGCGGGCAACCGCCCGTCCCGTGGTGGCGCTCAGGACCGCCCGGCCCGTGGTGGCCGTGGCGGCGAGCGTGGCGGCCGCGGCCGCAAGCCGCAGCAGCCCGCCGCCGCCGAGGCCCCCAAGGCCGAGGCCGCTGCCGCTGCTCCGGCCGAGTCCACCGGAACGGAGGCCTGACCGACATGCTGATCCCTCGCAGGGTCAAGCACCGCAAGCAGCACCACCCCAAGCGGAGCGGCATGGCCAAGGGTGGCACCGAGCTCGCCTTCGGCGAGTACGGCATCCAGGCCCTGACCCCGGCCTATGTGACGAACCGGCAGATCGAGTCCGCTCGTATCGCCATGACCCGTCACATCAAGCGTGGCGGCAAGGTGTGGATCAACATCTACCCGGACCGTCCGCTCACGAAGAAGCCCGCCGAGACCCGCATGGGTTCCGGTAAGGGTTCTCCGGAGTGGTGGGTCGCGAACGTCAAGCCCGGCCGGGTGATGTTCGAGCTGTCCTTCCCGAACGAAAAGGTTGCTCGTGAGGCGCTGACCCGCGCCGCCCACAAGCTTCCGATGAAGTGCCGCATTGTTCGGCGCGAGGCAGGTGAGTCGTGATGGCTGCCGGTACCAAGGCGACCGAGCTGCGTGAGCTGAACAACGAGGATCTCGTTGCCAAGCTGCGCGAGGCCAAGGAAGAGCTGTTCAACCTCCGCTTCCAGGCGGCGACCGGACAGCTTGAGAACCACGGCCGACTGAAGGCCGTCCGCAAGGACATCGCCCGGATCTACACCCTGATGCGGGAGCGCGAGCTCGGCATCGAGACGGTGGAGAGCGCCTGATGAGCGAGAAGAATGTGACTGAGACGACGAACGAGCGCGGCTTCCGCAAGACCCGTGAGGGTCTCGTCGTCAGCGACAAGATGGACAAGACCGTCGTCGTCGCTGTCGAGGACCGCGTCAAGCACGCGCTGTACGGCAAGGTCATCCGCCGTACCAACAAGCTCAAGGCGCACGACGAGCAGAACGCCGCCGCTGTCGGCGACCGTGTCCTCCTGATGGAGACCCGGCCGCTGTCCGCGACGAAGCGCTGGCGCATCGTCGAGATCCTCGAGAAGGCCAAGTAGGTAATTCCCGCAAGGGAATTCCAAAAGATACTTCTGAAGGGGGTTTCCCCTTTGGACAGTTCCGCCAGGCTCGGCGCGGGGCCCCACCTCGGTGAGGCCCCCGCCGGGAACCGGCAGACGATCAGGAGATAGACGTGATCCAGCAGGAGTCGCGACTTCGCGTCGCCGACAACACTGGTGCCAAGGAGATCCTTTGCATCCGTGTTCTCGGTGGCTCGGGTCGCCGCTACGCGGGCATCGGTGACGTCATCGTCGCCACCGTCAAGGACGCGATCCCCGGTGGCAACGTGAAGAAGGGTGACGTCGTCAAGGCGGTCATCGTTCGCACCGTCAAGGAGCGCCGCCGTCCCGACGGCTCGTACATCCGTTTCGACGAGAACGCGGCCGTCATCCTCAAGAACGACGGTGACCCCCGCGGCACCCGTATCTTCGGCCCGGTGGGCCGAGAGCTGCGCGAGAAGAAGTTCATGAAGATCGTCTCGCTCGCGCCGGAGGTGCTGTAAGCATGAAGATCAAGAAGGGCGACCTGGTCCAGGTCATCACCGGCAAGGACAAGGGCAAGCAGGGCAAGGTCATCGTGGCCTACCCCCGCGAGGACCGCGTCCTGGTCGAGGGTGTCAACCGGGTCAAGAAGCACACCAAGGCCGGCCAGACCGCCCGCGGTTCCAAGACCGGCGGGATCGTCACGACCGAGGCCCCGATCCACGTCAGCAACGTTCAGCTGGTGGTGGAGAAGGACGGCAGCAAGGTCGTCACCCGCGTCGGATACCGCTTCGACGAGGACGGCAACAAGATCCGCGTTGCCAAGCGGACCGGTGAGGACATCTGATGACTGCCACCACCAACGCACCGCGCCTCAAGCAGCGCTACCGCGAAGAGATCGTCGGCAAGCTGCGTGATGAGTTCAAGTACGAGAACATCATGCAGGTTCCCGGCCTGACCAAGATCGTGGTCAACATGGGTGTGGGCGACGCCGCCCGCGACTCCAAGCTGATCGAGGGCGCCATCCGCGACCTCACCACGATCACGGGCCAGAAGCCCGCCGTCACCAAGGCCCGTAAGTCCATCGCGCAGTTCAAGCTGCGTGAGGGCCAGCCGATCGGTGCTCATGTCACCCTCCGTGGCGACCGCATGTGGGAGTTCCTGGACCGCACCCTGTCGCTGGCGCTGCCGCGCATCCGCGACTTCCGTGGTCTGTCCCCCAAGCAGTTCGACGGTCGGGGCAACTACACCTTCGGTCTCACGGAGCAGGTCATGTTCCACGAGATCGACCAGGACAAGATCGACCGCGTCCGGGGTATGGACATCACCGTGGTCACCACGGCGACCAATGACGACGAGGGTCGTGCCCTCCTTCGTCACCTCGGCTTCCCGTTCAAGGAGGCGTGAGCGAGATGGCGAAGAAGTCACTGATTGCCAAGGCTGCTCGTAAGCCCAAGTTCACCGTTCGGGCGTACACCCGCTGCCAGCGCTGTGGCCGCCCGCACTCCGTTTACCGCAAGTTCGGCCTCTGCCGCGTGTGCCTTCGTGAGATGGCTCACCGTGGCGAGCTGCCGGGCGTGACCAAGAGCTCCTGGTAATAACCCAATTGGGTTGACCAGGGCTCTCGGTAAGCAATTGGCCGGCGGGGCCCGGCCCTTTGACTCGCGTAGAGTTGAAGGGTTGGGCGCCCGCCGCCCATGACCGCCCGCGGACTGTGAATCTGTCACAGCCCGCTTAACGTCGCTTACTACGCCGTAGGTCCCCGCGCCGCACCCGCCCCGAGACAGTTGGGGAGAGGGATGGCGCAGATAGGAAACCCCGGCGAGAGAGGCCGAAGGCCAAACATGACCATGACCGATCCGATCGCAGACATGCTGACCCGTCTGCGAAACGCGAACTCGGCGTACCACGACTCCGTGGGCATGCCGCACAGCAAGATCAAGGCGCACATCGCCGAGATCCTGCAGCAGGAGGGCTACATCGCCGGCTGGAAGGTCGAGGACGCCGAGGTCGGCAAGTCCCTCGTCATCGACCTGAAGTTCGGTCCGAACCGTGAGCGCTCCATTGCGGGCATCAAGCGGATCTCGAAGCCGGGTCTGCGGGTCTACGCAAAGTCCACCAACCTGCCGAAGGTCCTCGGCGGCCTGGGCGTGGCGATCATCTCCACGTCCCACGGTCTCCTGACCGGCCAGCAGGCCAGCAAGAAGGGCGTGGGTGGGGAAGTCCTCGCCTACGTCTGGTAATCGGGAACGGAGGAAAAGCCAATGTCGCGTATCGGCAAGCTCCCCATCCAGGTTCCCGCTGGTGTGGACGTCACCATTGATGGCCGTACGGTCCAGGTGAAGGGCCCCAAGGGCACCCTCAGCCTCACCGTCTCGGCGCCCATCGAGGTCGCCAAGGGCGATGAGGGCGTGCTGAACGTCTCGCGTCCCAACGACGAGCGTCAGAACAAGGCCCTGCACGGTCTGTCCCGCACGCTGGTGGCGAACATGATCACCGGCGTGACCCAGGGCTACAGCAAGAAGCTCGAGATCAGCGGTGTCGGTTACCGCGTCCAGGCGAAGGGCTCCAACCTGGAGTTCGCCCTGGGCTACAGCCACCCGATCCTGGTCGAGGCCCCCGAGGGCATCACCTTCAAGGTGGAGTCCCCGACCAGGCTGACTGTCGAGGGCATCGACAAGCAGAAGGTCGGCGAGGTCGCCGCGAACATCCGCAAGCTGCGGAAGCCCGACCCGTACAAGGCCAAGGGCGTCAAGTACGAGGGCGAAGTCATCCGCCGCAAGGTCGGAAAGGCGGGTAAGTAAGCCATGGCATACGGTGTGAAGATCGCCAAGGGCGACGCCTACAAGCGCGCCGCCGCGAAGCGCCGCCACATCCGCATTCGCAAGCGGATTTCGGGTACGGCCGAGCGTCCGCGCCTGGTCGTGACGCGGTCCAACCGCGGTATCACCGCTCAGGTCATCGACGACATCGCGGGCCACACGCTGGCCTCCGCGTCGCACCTGGACGCGTCGATCCGTGGTACCGAGGGCGACAAGAGCGCCCAGGCCAAGAAGGTCGGCGCCCTGGTTGCCGAGCGTGCCAAGGCCGTCGGCATCGAGGCTGTCGTGTTCGACCGCGGTGGCAACCAGTACGCCGGGCGCATTGCCGCTCTGGCGGACGCCGCCCGCGAAGCCGGGCTGAAGTTCTAAGCCCCGGTTCCGGAGCTAGCGGACGTAACAGAGAGAGGTAAATCCAATGGCTGGACCCCAGCGCCGTGGAAGCGGTGCCGGTGGCGGCGAGCGGCGGGACCGGAAGGGCCGTGACGGTGGCGCTGCCGCCGAGAAGACCGCGTACGTTGAGCGCGTAGTCGCGATCAACCGCGTCGCCAAGGTTGTCAAGGGTGGTCGTCGCTTCAGCTTCACTGCGCTGGTCGTGGTGGGCGACGGTGATGGCACGGTCGGTGTCGGTTACGGCAAGGCCAAGGAAGTTCCGGCTGCCATCGCCAAGGGCGTGGAAGAGGCCAAGAAGAACTTCTTCAAGGTCCCCCGTATCCAGGGCACCGTCCCGCATCCGATCCAGGGCGAGAAGGCGGCCGGTGTCGTCATGCTCAAGCCTGCTTCCCCCGGTACCGGTGTTATCGCCGGTGGCCCGGTGCGAGCGGTGCTCGAGTGCGCCGGCATCCACGACATTCTGTCGAAGTCGCTCGGTTCTTCGAACCCGATCAACATCGTGCACGCCACGGTGGAGGCCCTCAAGGGACTGCAGCGTCCCGAGGAGATCGCCGCCCGTCGTGGTCTGCCGCTGGAGGACGTCGCCCCCGCCGCACTGCTGCGGGCGCGTGCAGGGGCGGGTGCGTAATGGCTCGCCTCAAGGTCACGCAGACGAAGTCGTACATCGGCAGCAAGCAGAACCACCGCGACACCCTTCGTTCGCTTGGTCTCAAGCGCATGAACGACGTGGTGGTCAAGGAGGACCGTCCCGAGATCCGCGGCATGGTGCAGACCGTCCGCCACCTCGTCACGGTCGAGGAGGTCGACTGACATGGCGGAGAACAACCCGCTGAAGGTCCACAACCTCCGTCCTGCCCCGGGCGCCAAGACCGCCAAGACCCGTGTCGGTCGTGGTGAGGCGTCCAAGGGTAAGACCGCGGGTCGTGGCACCAAGGGCACCAAGGCCCGCTACCAGGTTCCGGAGCGCTTCGAGGGCGGGCAGATGCCCCTCCACATGCGCCTCCCGAAGCTCAAGGGCTTCAAGAACCCCGCCCACAAGCAGTTCCAGGTGGTGAACCTGGACAAGCTGGCCGCGCTCTACCCGCAGGGTGGCGAGGTCACGGTGGCCGACCTGGTCGCCAAGGGCGCCGTTCGCAAGAACGAGCTCGTCAAGGTCCTGGGCCAGGGCGAGATCTCCGTTGCGGTGCAGGTGACGGTGGACGCCGTTTCCTCCTCCGCCAAGGAGAAGATTGCCGCCGCCGGCGGCACCGTCACCGAGCTCATCTGAACTCGTTGATCTGACAACCGGGGATGTCCCATCAGGGGCATCCCCGGTTGGTCGTTCCAAGCCAGGCATAGTCGCCGGTAAGGTGGCGTGGACTGTTGCTGTACCAAGAGGGGGCCCTGCCCCCGGGCTGCGCGGCCTGTGCCCGTGCGGCTTTTGACTGAGCTCCTTATCCGTCGAACCTCAAGACCGTTACCTCTCACGTTGATTCGTGAGGGGCGCAGGAGGCACCGTGCTCACCGCGTTCGCCCGGGCGTTCAAGACGCCCGACCTGCGCAAGAAGCTGCTGTTCACGCTGGGCATTCTGGTCATCTACCGATTGGGCGCGCATGTGCCCGTACCGGGCGTCGACTACCGGGCTGTGCAGACCTGTTACGACCAGGCCAAGGGCAGCGGGGCGGGTCTGTTCGGGCTCGTGAACATGTTCAGCGGTGGTGCGCTGCTGCAGATCACGATCTTTGCGCTGGGGGTCATGCCGTACATCACGGCGAGCATCATCCTGCAGCTGCTCACCGTCGTCATTCCGCGGCTGGAGGCCCTCAAGAAGGAGGGCCAGGCCGGGCAGGCCAAGATCACGCAGTACACGCGCTATCTGACCGTCGCCCTGGCCGTGTTGCAGGGCACCGGACTTGTCGCCGTCGCCCGCAGCGGCGCGTTGTTCCCCAGCTGCACGTCCGCCGGCTCGATCGTGCCCAACCAGTCGATCTTCACCACCATCACCATGGTCGTCACCATGACCGCGGGCACCGGGTTGATCATGTGGCTCGGTGAGCTCATCACCGACCGCGGCATCGGCAACGGCATGTCGATCGTGATGTTCACCTCGATCGCGGCCAACTTCCCGAGCGCCCTCTGGGCGATCAAGCTCCAGGGCAAGCTGGCCGGTGGCTGGCTGGAGTTCAGCCTGGTGATCCTCTGCGGTCTGGCCATGGTCGGGCTGGTGGTCTTTGTCGAGCAGGCTCAGCGCCGCATCCCCGTGCAGTATGCGAAGCGCATGATCGGCCGCCGGTCCTATGGTGGTACGTCCACCTACATCCCGCTCAAGGTGAACCAAGCCGGCGTGATTCCGGTCATCTTCGCCTCGTCGTTGCTCTATATCCCAGCGCTGCTGGTGCAGTTCACCGGCTCGAAGGGCGGCTGGGCGACCTGGGTCCAGACCAACCTGGTCAAGGGTGACCACCCGATCTACATGGTCACCTACTTCCTGCTGATCGTTTTCTTCGCGTTCTTCTATGTCGCCATCTCCTTCAACCCCGAAGAAGTTGCAGACAACATGAAGAAGTATGGTGGGTTCATCCCGGGCATCCGGGCCGGTCGTCCCACCGCGGAGTACCTGAGCTACGTGCTGAACCGCATCACGTGGCCTGGCTCTCTCTACCTGGGCCTGATCGCCCTGGTGCCCACGGTGGCACTGGTCACACTGAACGCAAACCAGAACTTCCCGTTCGGCGGGACCAGCATCCTGATCATCGTGGGTGTCGGTCTGGAGACTGTGAAGCAGATCGAGAGCCAGCTTCAGCAGCGCAACTACGAAGGGTTCCTCCGCTGATGCGAATCGTCCTCGTCGGGCCGCCCGGCGCCGGCAAGGGTACGCAGGCCGCGTACCTCGCCAAGAACCTTGCGATCCCGCACATCTCCACGGGCGACCTCTTCCGCGCGAACATCAGCCAGGGGACGCCGCTCGGCCTGCAGGCCAAGGAGTACATGAGCGCCGGTCAGCTGGTGCCGGACTCGGTGACCATCGGGATGGCCGAGGACCGCCTGGACCAGGAGGACGCCGCGCACGGCTTCCTGCTGGACGGCTTCCCGCGCAATGTGGGGCAGGCCGCGGCGCTGGACGCATACCTCGAGGGCAGGGGGCTGCGGCTGGACGGGGTCCTGGACCTGGAGGTCCCCGAGGACGAGGTCGTCAAGCGGATCGCCGGCCGGCGGATCTGCCGCAATGACAGCAGCCATGTCTTCCACGTGGTCTACAACCGGTCGAAGGCCGAGGGCGTCTGCGATGTTTGCGGCGGCGAGCTGTACCAGCGCGACGACGACCGCGAGGACACGGTCCGCAAGCGGCTGGAGGTCTACCACACGGAGACCGAGCCGATCATCGACTACTACAAGGCCCAGGGCCTGGTGGTGACGATCTCGGCGCTCGGCCAGGTTGCGGAGGTCACGCAGCGGGCGATGGAGGCGCTTCCCAAGCGGGAAGTCTCCTGACCACTGGCTGTCCACGGCCGCGATGCCCCTCGGGGTGTCGCGGCCGTAGTGTTGTTTGAGCAGTGTTGTCTGCCCGGCCGTCGTCAAAATACCGACATCACATTGGAGAGGCACCACCATGGTGGAGATCAAAACCCCCGACCAGATCGCGAAGATGCGCGAGGCGGGTCTGGTGGTCGCCGCCATCCACGCGGCCACCCGGGCGGCGGCGGTGCCCGGCGCCACCACCAGGGATCTGGACGATGTGGCCCGCAAGGTGCTGGCCGAGCACGGGGCGAAGTCGAACTTCCTCGGTTACGGCGGCTTCCCCGCCACTATCTGCACCTCGGTGAACGAGGTCGTGGTGCATGGCATCCCGGACACCGGGACCGTCCTCAAGGACGGTGACATCATCTCCGTCGACGCCGGAGCGATCGTGAACGGCTGGCACGGGGACGCCGCCTTCACCGCCTTTGTGGGCACCGGTCACGCTCCGGAGCTGGTGGAGCTGTCCCGGGTGACCCAGGAGTCCATGTGGGCGGGCATCGCGGCGGTGAAGAAGGGCAACCGGCTGGTGGACCTCTCCCGGGCCATCGAGGGCTATATCCGCCGCCAGCCCCGCCCGGCCTCCGGCAAGTACGGGATCATCGAGGACTACGGCGGCCATGGCATCGGCTCCCAGATGCACATGGATCCGCACCTGCTGAACTATGTCTCGCGCAAGCGGGGCCGCGGGCCCAAGCTGGTCCCCGGCTTCTGCATCGCCATTGAGCCGATGGTGAGCCTGGGCACGGCCAAGACGCATGTCCTCGAGGACGAGTGGACGGTCAAGACGGACGACCTGACCTGGTCCTCGCACTGGGAGCACTCGGTCGCGCTCACGGAGGAGGGCCCGCTGGTCCTCACCGCCGTGGACGGCGGGAAGGCGAAGCTGGCGGAACTGGGGATCACGGCCGCGCCGGATCCGCTGGGCTGAGCCCGGCCCGTCGGCCGGAGGCCGGCGCAGTCGCTCGAAGCTTGTGAGGCGCCCTGGCGCCGAGCCCGCGAGGGCGGCGTTGAGGGGATCCTGCGGCGGGAAGGCGAAGCTGGCGGAACTGGGGATCACGGCCGCGCCGGATCCACTGGGCTGAGCCAGGAGTAGTGATCTCTGCGAGTGGGCAACAGATCCTGGATTAGTCTTTCCGGTTGCCCTGACGTAGACTGATGCGTCGGCTCTCGTGTATCTGCATGCCCATGTCCGCATGGGGTGCGAACACCTGAGTCGATCAAGGTAGCCGATTCGAAAGGCGAAGCGTGGCCAAGAAGCAAGGTGCCATCGAGATTGAGGGCACCGTGATCGAGTCTCTGCCGAACGCCATGTTCAGGGTGGAGCTCCAGAACGGTCACAAGGTCCTCGCGCACATCAGCGGCAAGATGCGGATGCACTACATCCGTATCCTTCCCGACGACCGGGTCGTGGTGGAGCTCTCTCCGTACGACCTGACGCGCGGACGGATCGTCTACCGCTACAAGTAGATCTTGCTCGAGCCCCGCTCCCGTGGGGTGAAGG
Organism: Streptomyces xingningensis; assembly: GCF_054957865.1. Taxonomy (NCBI): domain Bacteria; kingdom Bacillati; phylum Actinomycetota; class Actinomycetes; order Kitasatosporales; family Streptomycetaceae; genus Streptomyces; species Streptomyces xingningensis. The sequence continues at coordinate 44,680 of NZ_JBDJPF010000031.1, read as the reverse complement.
CACTGACCCGGAGAACCTCACATCCCATGAAGGTCAAGCCGAGCGTCAAGAAGATCTGCGACAAGTGCAAGGTGATCCGCCGTCACGGCCGGGTCATGGTCATCTGCGACAACCTGCGCCACAAGCAGCGCCAGGGCTGACGCAGAACCTGCACTCCGCAGTTTCTTCGCGCGACGCATAGCAATACGTACATACGCAGACACCCGACCCCCGCGGTAACGCGTGGGCGACACCCCCGGCGGAGGCCGGGGACCCGGCTCGTAAACACATACGGGAACGGTGCTGCGGAAGACCTCCGAACACTCAGGAGCCACATTCATGGCACGCCTCGCAGGCGTTGACCTCCCGCGCGACAAGCGCGTCGAGGTCGCCCTCACCTACGTCTTCGGCATCGGGCGCACCCGGTCGAAGGAGACCCTCGCCGCCACCGGTGTGAACCCCGACACCCGCGTTCGCGACCTGGCCGAAGAGGACCTGGTCAAGATCCGCGAGTATGTGGATGCCAACCTCCGGACCGAGGGTGACCTCCGCCGTGAGATCCAGGCCGACATCCGCCGCAAGGTCGAGATCGGTTGCTACCAGGGTCTGCGTCACCGCCGTGGCCTGCCCGTCCACGGTCAGCGCACCAGCACCAACGCCCGCACCCGCAAGGGCCCGCGTCGCGCCATCGCCGGCAAGAAGAAGCCGGGCAAGAAGTAGTCCTCAGCGGACGCTTACCAGCGGTCTTCGCTGTAGGACCGACCACCTCCACGGGAGAATCGAATGCCCCCCAAGGGACGCCAGGGCGCTGCCAAGAAGGTGCGCCGCAAGGAAAAGAAGAACGTCGCTCACGGCCACGCGCACATCAAGAGCACGTTCAACAACACCATCGTTTCGATCACCGACCCCACGGGCAACGTGATCTCCTGGGCCTCCGCCGGCCACGTCGGCTTCAAGGGCTCGCGCAAGTCCACCCCGTTCGCCGCGCAGATGGCCGCCGAGTCGGCCGCGCGTCGCGCGCAGGAGCACGGCATGCGCAAGGTTGACGTCTTCGTCAAGGGCCCGGGCTCCGGTCGTGAGACCGCCATCCGTTCGCTGCAGGCGACCGGCCTCGAGGTCGGCTCCATCCAGGACGTCACCCCGACCCCGCACAACGGCTGCCGTCCGCCCAAGCGTCGGCGCGTCTGACGCCGCGCTGAGGCGGCCTGGCGGTCGGCCGGGGGTGTGGGGGTTGCCCCCCACATGTCGCAGCACGGCTGCCGTCCGCCGAAGCGGAGGCGCGTCTGACCTCAGGTGCGTTACGCATCTGTGGCTGATGTGCGTTCGGGCGGGAAGACCCTTCGGGGTCTTTCCGCCCGTACCCTGTTGTACAGAGGGCGTCAAATAGCGGGCGCCCATGACTGAAGGATCCACAACATGCTGATCGCTCAGCGCCCCTCGCTGACCGAAGAGGTCGTGGACGAGTTCCGTTCCCGGTTCGTGATCGAGCCGCTGGAGCCGGGCTTCGGCTACACCCTCGGCAACTCCCTGCGCCGTACGCTCCTCTCCTCGATCCCGGGTGCGGCGGTCACGTCCATCCGTATCGACGGTGTCCTGCACGAGTTCACCACCGTGCCGGGCGTCAAGGAGGACGTCACCGACCTCATCCTCAACATCAAGCAGCTGGTCGTCTCCTCGGAGCACGACGAGCCGGTCGTGATGTACCTGCGCAAGCAGGGCCCGGGTCTGGTCACCGCCGCCGACATCGCGCCCCCGGCCGGTGTCGAGGTGCACAACCCCGACCTGGTTCTGGCGACCCTGAACGCCAAGGGCAAGCTGGAGATGGAGCTGACCGTCGAGCGCGGTCGCGGCTATGTCTCGGCCGTCCAGAACAAGCAGGTGGGCCAGGAGATCGGCCGTATCCCGGTCGACTCCATCTACTCGCCGGTGCTCAAGGTCACCTACAAGGTGGAGGCGACCCGTGTCGAGCAGCGCACCGACTTCGACAAGCTGATCGTCGACGTCGAGACCAAGCAGGCCATGCGCCCGCGTGACGCCATGGCGTCGGCCGGCAAGACCCTGGTCGAGCTGTTCGGTCTGGCCCGCGAGCTCAACATCGACGCCGAGGGCATCGACATGGGCCCGTCCCCGACGGACGCCGCCTTGGCCGCCGACCTGGCGCTGCCGATCGAGGAGCTGGAGCTCACCGTTCGGTCCTACAACTGCCTCAAGCGCGAGGGCATCCACTCCGTGGGTGAGCTCGTCGCCCGCTCCGAGGCCGACCTGCTCGACATCCGCAACTTCGGTGCGAAGTCGATCGACGAGGTCAAGGCGAAGCTGGCTGGCATGGGCCTGGCCCTCAAGGACAGCCCGCCCGGATTCGACCCGACCGCCGCCGCCGACGCCTTTGGCGCCGACGACGACGCGGACGCCGGGTTCGTGGAGACCGAGCAGTACTGATCTTCCGGTAGGCGACCGCCTGCTGGGACCTGACACCGGTACCTGATACGGCCGGTGCAGAGAACAAGGAGAAACACCATGCCGCGTCCCACCAAGGGAGCCCGTCTGGGCGGCAGCGCCGCGCACGAGAAGCTGCTGCTGGCGAACCTCGCCAAGTCGCTGTTCGAGCACGGCCGCATCACCACGACCGAGGCCAAGGCCCGCCGCCTGCGTCCGGTCGCGGAGCGCCTGATCACCAAGGCGAAGAAGGGCGACATTCACAACCGTCGCCTGGTGCTGCAGACGATCACCGACAAGGGCATCGTCCACACCCTCTTCACCGAGATCGCCCCGCGCTTCGCCGAGCGTCCGGGTGGCTACACCCGCATCACCAAGATCGGTAACCGCCGGGGCGACAACGCGCCCATGGCCGTGATCGAGCTGGTCGAGGGCGAGATCGCCAAGAAGGCGACGGTTGCCGAGGCCGAGGCCGCCACCAAGCGTGCGGTCAAGGAGGCGGACGCCGCCAAGGTCGAGGACAAGGTCGAGGACGCTGTCCCCGCCCAGGAGTCCAAGGACGCCTGACGCTCCCGATGGGTGCATACGGACGGGCCCGCTCCCCTTTGAGGGGGCGGGCCCGTCCCGCTTTTCTGGATGTTCTGGAGAGGAATTCTCGGTGAGTGACGAGGCTGAGCCGGGTTTCATCCGGGTGCGGCTGGACCTGTCGTATGACGGCAAGGACTTCTCGGGCTGGGCCAAGCAGCATCAACGCCGCACGGTCCAGGGTGAGTTGGAGGACGCGCTGCGCACCGTGACCCGGTCCGCCCAGACCTGTGAGCTGACGGTCGCGGGCCGTACGGACGCCGGTGTGCATGCCCGCGGACAGGTCGCGCATGTGGATCTGCCGGTGGACGTGTGGGCCGAGCACCGGGAGAAGCTGCTGCGGCGGCTCGCCGGGCGGCTGCCGCACGATGTCCGGGTGTGGCGGGCGGCCGAGGCGCCGGCCGGGTTCAACGCACGGTTCTCGGCGGTCTGGCGACGGTACGCCTACCGGGTGGTCGATCATGTGGGCGGGGTGGATCCGCTGTTGCGCGGTCATGTCCTGTGGCATGACTGGCCGTTGGACGTGGAGGCGATGAACGAGGCGTCCCGGCCCCTGATCGGGGAGCACGACTTCGCGGCGTACTGCAAGAGGCGCGAGGGCGCGACGACCATTCGTACGCTGCAGCGGCTGAGCTGGGAACGCGATGCGTCGGGCGTGGTCACGGCCACGGTGCGGGCGGATGCCTTCTGCCACAACATGGTGCGGTCACTGGTGGGTGCGCTGCTGTTCGTCGGTGACGGGCACCGGCCCGTGGAGTGGCCGGGGCGGGTGCTGGCGGCGGGGGTACGGGATTCGGCCGTGCATGTGGTGCGACCGCATGGGCTGACGCTGGAGGAGGTCGGTTACCCGGCGGATTCGCAGCTGGCCGCGCGGAATCGGGAGGCGCGGAACCGGCGGACGCTACCGGGGGCCGGGTGTTGTTAGGGATGTGCCCCGGCTCCGGGGCACAGCTCCCTGCTGCCGTCAGTCCGTCTCCGCCGGGCAGCTGACCGCCAGGTCGCTGTTGACGGTGAGGTAGGGGCGGATGCCCTGGACGGTCGGGTAGAGGTCGGTCTTGTTGCGGTCGACGATGTCGCTGATGATCCGGCCGACCCGCACCGGCTCGGCGTCGGTGGCCAGCCGCAGGGAGAGGTCCCAGACGGTCTCCTGGCCGGTGTTGCCGCGGGCGACCTTCAACTGCTTGTAGGGCAGCGAGAACCGGAAAGTCGTGTCGTCGACAACGGTGACCTCCGCGGAGATGTCGGTCGCGGTCTCCGCGCGCGGCGTGCCGATGACGAACGGCTTGCTGTCGGGGTTGAACTCGGTGCCGTGGAGCGTGCCTTCGACCGTGAACTCGGTCCTGCTCTGACGGATCGTCAGTGCTTCCGCGTGTGCCTTGCGGTGCCAGGCGCGCAGTGCCAGGTAGCCGTCCACGGTCGGGTAGGGCACCGCCCAGGTGAACGGCGAGCCCGGCAGCGGCCGCAGCTCCAACAGGCCGCGCCCTTCGGCGAGATGGGAGGTCACCCGGCGGCGGGCCTGGTCCTCGCCGCGCACGATGTGCAGGTCCCAGCGGCCCTCGCCGAGCCGCGGCTCCTGGCGGTCGAGGACGGCCGTGTAGGGGGCGCCCGGGGTGGCCGGAGCCCGCAGCGGGAGGCGGTGGGAGGTGCCCTCCTTGCGCCGGGTGACCGTGAGGCTGAGGTCGTCGCCGGTCAGCCCCTTGGACTCGACCGAGAAGGCGATATTGCCGTCGGCGTCGATGCGGCAGGACGCGGTGGCCCGCAGCGGCTTGCGGACGATCCCCTTCAGGGCCGCCGCGACCGGCTGCTTGGCGACCGGCTGTTTGGCGACCGGACGGCGCAGCGGGCGGACCAGCTTGCCGACGGTGCGGCGCAGCAGCTTGCTCAGCGGCACCTGTTCGGCCCGGCCGCTGCCGGTCGCGGGCTTGGCGGGCGTGGCGGTGGTGTCGGCGCCCAGGCTCTTGATGAGCTCCTCATAGGCGTCGGCGATCCGCTCGGGGGCGTAGCGCTGGGCGGCTTTGCGGGCGGCGGTGCCCATGGTGCGGCGCAGCTCGTCGTCCTCGATCAGCTTGAGGAGGCCCTTGGCGATGGCGTCGACGTCGCCGACCGGGACCAGGAGGCCGTCCGTGCCATCGCCGATGATCTCGCCGGGGCCGTGCGGGCAGTCGGTGGCGACGACGGGGACGCCGCAGTTCATGGCCTCCACGATCGTCATGCCGAAGGACTCCTCGCGGGAGGTGACGGCGGCGATGGAGCCCTTGGCCCACTCGGTCTCGATGGGGGAGTGGGCGCCCATCAGGGTGAGGGTCTCGGTGAGGCCGAGCTGGTCGATCTGGGCGCGCAGCTTGGCCTGTTCGGGGCCGCGGCCGTAGATGCGCAGCTTCCAGTCGGGGTGGGCGGCGTGCACGGTGGCCCAGGCGGCGACGAGCAGGTCGTAGCGCTTGACGGGGATGAGCCGGCCGGCGGCGACGACCAGCTTGGTGGCGGGGTCGGCGGGTTCGACCTCGGAGGGCGGGCAGCCGTTCGGGATGCAGACGATCTTGGTCTTGGTGTCCGGGAACTGCTCGCGATGGGTGTTGGCGTCGGCCTCGGAGACGGTGGTGTGCGCGTCGAGGCGGGGGATGGCGCGGTCCTGGGCGGCTCGGATGTGCGGCTCGTGGGTGCCGTAGATCCGGTGCTCCTGGCCGATGCGCAGATAGCGGTCCTGGCCGAATTCGGCGAGGTACATCACCAGGCCGGGGCGGGTGGCGATGACGACATCGGCGTCGGTCCGCTCGAGGTGCGCGGCGACCCGCTGGTCGGTGAGGGCGCTGAAGTGCGCGCCCTTCGCCTCCTTGGGCGGGATGTGGGCGCTCTCCCGGGTCAGCAGCTCATGGTCGCGGTCGGCGCCCTCGTCGGGACGGTTGTCGATCAGGTTGACGAGCTTGACGTCGCGGTGCAGGGGGAGCCGGGGGGCCTTGCCGGTTCTGATGACCGAGACGATCTCCACCTGGTGCCGGGCGGCGAGGGCACCGGCGACGTTGAAGGTGGAGCGGATCGTGCCGCCGATGCCATAGGCGTTCTGAAGCAGGAAAGAGATCTTCATCGCGTGTGTGCGCGGTGCCCTCGGGGCATCGCGTCCATCCTCCCCCTGGCATGGGTGTCGGGGTCCGTCCCCTGCGGGCCGGACTGAATTCCTGACCGGTCCGGCCGGACCTGTCGATTAAGACTGTCGACAGGGATTTTGGTTGCATTGGCAGCCTACATTGTGGCTTGCGGCACGTCCCAAATCCGCAGGGTGAGATCGTTTTCGGGGGCGAATACGGGGCGCACGGAGGCGGTTCCGCGGAAAGGGTGGGGCAGGAGGTGCGCGGGATAGCGGCCGGGCCCGTTCGAGCGGGGCGGCGCGGAGAGCGGGGGCGGGGGCGCCTCCGGGTAGGCTGGACGGTCGCGCGCGGCGGGCCGCCGGTGCGGTGGATGTGCGGTCACGGCCGTTGGGCGGTCTGTCTCCCTGCCGAAAGACCCTGTTGGAACCCTTGTGAGAATGGAACGATCACCCGGTTGTCATTGCGTTCGGTGCACACCTGTTTATCCGGAGTCGGCGAACTGCGGATCGGTGCGCAAAGGGCGTGTCAAGTGAATCGGGGGACATCTGGTGGCGGTAGTGGGAATGGGCAGAGTGAAGATCAACGCGGCGCTGGCGGCGTCCGCACTGCTGGCGGTGGGTCTGACCGCCGGGTGCGGACGTGCGGACGACAAGGCCGTGGTGAAGAGCTCCAACAGCGCCTCTGCCACCACCGCCACCGGTCAGCCCGGGCAGCGGGCCGGGGACCGGCCGTCTGCGGCCGAGGGCGCCGACGACAAGTCGCTGGACCGGGCCGAGCTGGACGAGACGGAGGTCCCCGGCTTTTTGATCGAGCAGGTCGAGGACGACTCGGCCGGCTTCGGCAACCCCACCACCGGCAGCCCCCAGTGCCGTCCGCTGGTGACGGCACTGGGCTCCAACCCCGAGCCCCGTCCCGTCGCCTCGCTGGTCAACACCTTTGCCCGGTCCGGTGCGGACGACGAGTTCGAGGGCATGCTCGGCACCATTCGCGTCTCCTCGTACCAGGGCGACGAGGCCGCCGCCACCTTCCGGCGGCTGCGTGACTCCGCGACGGCCTGCGCGGGCGGTTTCCGGATGTCGACCGGTGAGGGGGAGTCGCAGTCCTTCGCGAAGGTGGAGTCGGTGAAGGCGCCCGCGCTGGGGGACGAAGCACTGGCGTACCGCCTGGACAACACGGTGGAGGAGGCGCCGACGCTGCTCACGGTGGTCCGCACCGGTGACACGCTGTCGATGTTCTTCGCCACCAGCCTCGATGACCTGGACGACCCCAACTCGGTGGAGATTCCCGAGCAGTTGGTCAAGGCGCAGGTGGAGAAGGTGAAGCGGGCCAAGGCCGGGGAGGCGGCCGCGCCGCGGTCGGCGGAGCCGGATCCCGGGCAGGACGACGAGGAGGACCCGGACGGCTTCCAGGCGGACCGGGCCGAGGTCGTCGCCCGTCTGGAGCCGGGCGGAGCGTAGGCGCCCCACCGGAGGTGAGGTCCTGCGGCAAGCCCGCCCGGGGTCCTCAGACCCCCTTGGGCGTCGCCGAAACCGCGGCCGCGGCCTGCGCCCGGCCGCGGGCCAGGATGCGGTCGAAGGCGTAGGCCGCCACATCGCGCCCGGCCGTCAGCGCCTGGGTGTCGTCGGCGGTGACGGGCTTGCCGTCGGTGTAGCCCGCGATGGTGAAGTAGGCGTAGCGGCCGGCCGCGTTGGCGCTGGTCCGGCAGGACGGGCCGTGGCAGAAGGCGGGGCTCCCGCCTCCGGTGAGGGCGGCGATGTTTCCCGTGGACCGGTCCTTGACCTGGTCCGCGGTGGCCTTGGCGTCGAAGACGGCGACGCCGACGGTGACCGCGACCCCGCCCCGTACATAGGTGGCCCGCAGCACCCTGCGGCAGTCGTTGCCGGAGAGCACGGAGCCCAGTCCGCCCTGGGTGACCGAGGCGCAGTCGGTGTCCTCGGAGGTGGCGACCCGCTCGTAGCCGCGTGGGCCCACGGCGAATCTGGCGTTGGGGAACAGGGTCGTGGGGGAGAGCGGCGCCTTGTCCTTCGCCGCGCTCGCTATGAAGTCGCGCGGGTCCGGTGGTGACGGCGGTGTGACCGGGGTGAACGTGGGCTCGGGGGACGCGGAGGCGCTGGGGAGCTTCCCGTTGTGCGGCCGGTCCGCCGCCTTGCCTCCTTTGTCCGACTGGACGACCGCGGTCGCCACGATCGCCGCGACCGCCCCGGCGGCCAGCACCCCGCCGCCGATCAGCAGCCACTTGCGCCGTCGTCCGCGGGCCGCGGCGCCGTCCGCGAGCGCCGCCCAGTCCGGTGTCTGCTGTCCCGGTGGCGGTCCCCACGGCTGCTGCTGCCCGGATTCCCCGTGGGCCCCGTCCGGCCCCCCCTGCCCAAAGCTCATGGGCCGCATCGTAAACCGGTTGGTCACCGACCCGGGAGGCGCCAGAATGCGGCCCATGGGACACGTCGAGGCCGGACATCTGGAGTACTTCCTCCCCGATGGGAGGCCGCTGCTCGGCGATGTGTCGTTCCGGGTCGGCGAGGGCGCCGTCGTCGCCCTGGTCGGGGCCAACGGCGCGGGCAAGACCACGCTGCTGCGGCTGATCGCGGGGGAGCTCCAGCCGCACGGCGGTTCGGTCGTGGTCGGCGGCGGGCTCGGGGTGATGCCGCAGTTCGTGGGGTCCGTACGGGACGACCGGACGGTCCGCGACCTGCTGGTGTCCGTCGCCCGTCCGGGCATCCGGGAGGCGGCGAAGGCGGTGGACGAGGCCGAGGAGGCCGTGCTGACCGTCGATGACGAGGCCGCGCAGCTGGCGTACGCCCAGGCGCTCGCCGACTGGGCCGAGGCGCGTGGCTACGAGGCCGAGACCATGTGGGACATGTGCACCATGGCCGCGCTCGGCGTCCCCTATGAGAAGGCCCAGTGGCGCAAGGTGCGCACCCTCTCCGGGGGCGAGCAGAAGCGGCTGGTCCTGGAGGCGCTGCTGCGCGGCCCGGACGAGGTGCTGCTGCTCGACGAGCCGGACAACTACCTGGACGTGCCCGGCAAGCGCTGGCTGGAGGAGCGGCTGCGGGAGACCAAGAAGACCGTCCTCTTCGTCAGCCACGACCGTGAGCTGCTGTCCCGCTCCGCCGAGAAGATCATCAGCGTTGAGCCGGCCCCGGCGGGCAGCGATGTGTGGGTGCACGGCGGCGGCTTCGGCACGTACCACGCGGCGCGCAAGGAGCGCTTCGCCCGCTTCGAGGAGCTGCGCAGGCGCTGGGACGAGGAACACGCCAAGCTGCGCCGGCTGATGCTGATGTTCAAGCAGAAGGCCGCCTACAACTCCGATATGGCCAGCCGCTACCAGGCGGCCAGGACCCGGCTGCGGAGGTTCGAGGAGGCGGGCCCGCCGCAGGAGCCGCCGCGCGAGCAGGACATCCGGATGCGGCTGCGCGGCGGGCGCACCGGGTTGCGGGCCGTGACCTGCGCGGGGCTGGCGCTGACCGGCCTTATGCGGCCGTTCGACCTGGAGGTCTTCTACGGCGAGCGGGTCGCGGTGCTCGGCTCCAATGGCTCCGGCAAGTCGCACTTCCTGCGGCTGCTGGCCGGGGACACCGAGCACCCGGTAGCTCACACCGGGGCCTGGAAGCTGGGCGCGCGGGTGGTGCCCGGCCACTTCGCGCAGACCCACGCCCACCCCGAGCTGCAGGGCCGCACGCTCGTCGACATCCTGTGGACCGAGCATGCCAGGGACCGGGGCGGTGCGATGTCCGCCCTGCGGCGCTATGAGCTGGAGCGGCAGGGCGATCAGCCCTTCGAGAAGCTCTCCGGCGGCCAGCAGGCCCGCTTCCAGATCCTGCTGCTGGAGCTGGCGGGCACCACGGCGCTGCTGCTGGACGAGCCGACGGACAACCTCGACCTGGAGAGCGCGGAGGCCCTGCAGGAGGGGCTGGAGGCATACGAGGGGACGGTGCTGGCCGTCACCCATGACCGCTGGTTCGCTCGTTCGTTTGATCGATTCCTGGTTTTTGGCGCGGACGGGCGAGTGCGGGAGGCTTCGGAGCCGGTGTGGGACGAGGAGCGCGTGGCGCGGCGCCGATAGGGGGTGTCTTATGGATCAGCACAGGCCCTGGGCCGCGTCAGCCGGTGGGACCATGTTTTGACCCCGCCGGTACGCGCCCGGTAGGCTACGAGTTCGTTATGCGTATTGGCTTGGTCGTTCTCACGCGAGGGGCCCTTACGCTTGTCCGTCAGGTTGACCACCGGCGGCCGACACGTGGGTTGCGTCCCCGCGGTGCGGCCAACGCCGGGTGATCGTCCCGTGCGGACCGTGTCAGGACCCACACTCACACTGAAGAAGCGAAGGCTACGACCGTGCGTACGTTCAGCCCCAAGCCCGGCGATGTCCAGCGCCAGTGGCACATCATCGACGCGCAGGACGTCGTCCTGGGCCGTCTGGCCTCTACGGCTGCCTCCCTGCTGCGCGGCAAGCACAAGCCCGTGTACGCGCCGCATGTCGACACGGGCGACTTTGTCGTCATCGTCAACGCCGACAAGGTGCACCTGTCCGGCAACAAGCGGACCCAGAAGATGGCCTACCGGCACTCCGGTTTCCCGGGTGGTCTGCGCTCCGTCCGGTACGACGAGCTGCTCGACAAGAACCCGGAGAAGGCCGTCGAGAAGGCCGTCAAGGGCATGCTGCCCAAGAACACCCTCGGCCGTCAGATGCTCTCGAAGCTGAAGGTCTACTCGGGCTCCGAGCACCCGCACGCCGCTCAGCAGCCCGTTCCGTTCGAGATCACCCAGGTCAAGCAGGGCTAAGTCCCGGCCACCGCCGAACCAGAAAGTCTGAGGAGAATCGTGGCTGAGACCACCGCCGAGACCCCGCTCGAAGAGGTCGAGGAGTACACCACCGAGACCGTGGTCGTCGTCGAGTCGGAGTACACCTCCGAGTCCCTCGCGTCCCGCTTCGGCGACCCGCAGCCGGCCGCCGGCCTGGGCCGTCGCAAGAACGCCATCGCCCGCGTCCGGATCGTCCCGGGCTCCGGCAAGTGGAAGATCAACGGGCGCACCCTCGAGGACTACTTCCCGAACAAGGTGCACCAGCAGGAAGTCAACGAGCCCTTCAAGGTGCTCGAGCTCGACGACCGCTACGACGTCATCGCCCGCATCTCGGGTGGCGGCGTCTCCGGCCAGGCGGGCGCCCTGCGCCTGGGCGTGGCCCGTGCCCTCAACGAGGCCGACGTCGACAACAACCGCGGCCCGCTGAAGAAGGCCGGCTTCCTCAAGCGCGACGACCGTGCGGTCGAGCGCAAGAAGGCCGGTCTGAAGAAGGCCCGCAAGGCTCCGCAGTACAGCAAGCGCTAAGCGCAAGGCCGGCTGCTCTGCTCGAACGCCCCGGCGGCACGATCCGTGCCGCCGGGGCGTTCGGCTATTGGCCGCCCGGGGCGTATACCTGAAGGCAATGCCCCGGCCCAGGCCGCGCCACCTCGGGTACAACCCGACACCTCAAGTACGGGGGGCTCTCCCGGGCCCCGAACTCCCGCGTTTTTCGGAGGACACCAGTGGGACGACTCTTCGGTACGGACGGTGTGCGCGGTGTCGCCAACGCCGATCTGACGGCCGAGCTGGCGCTCGGCCTGTCGGTCGCGGCGGCGCATGTGCTCGCCGAGGCGGGGACGTTCGAGGGCCACCGCCCGGTGGCCGTGGTCGGCCGCGATCCGCGGGCGTCCGGGGAGTTCCTGGAGGCCGCGGTGGTCGCCGGGCTGGCCAGCGCCGGCGTGGACGTCCTGCGGGTCGGGGTGCTGCCCACCCCCGCCGTCGCCTACCTCACCGGCGCGCTCGGCGCCGACCTCGGCGTGATGCTCTCCGCCAGCCACAATCCGATGCCCGACAACGGCATCAAGTTCTTCGCCCGCGGCGGCCACAAGCTCGCCGACGAGCTCGAGGACCGCATCGAGCAGACCTACCGGGCCCATGCCACCGGCGAGCCCTGGGACCGGCCCACCGGTGCCGGTGTCGGCCGGGTGCGCGAGTACGACCAGGGCTTCGACAACTACGTCGCCCACCTGATCGGGGTCCTCCCCAACCGGCTGGACGGCCTCAAGGTCGTCATCGACGGCGCGCACGGGGCCGCGGCCCGGGTCTCCCCCGAGGCGTTCGCCCGCGCCGGGGCCGAGGTCATCACCATCGGCACCGACCCCGACGGCCTCAACATCAACCATGAGTGCGGCTCCACCCACCTGGAGAAGCTGCGCCGCTCCGTCGCGGAGCACGGCGCGGACCTGGGGGTGGCCCACGACGGCGACGCCGACCGCTGCCTGGCGGTCGATGCCACCGGCGCCGAGGTGGACGGCGACCAGATCCTCGCCGTCCTCGCCCTGGCGATGCGCGAAGCGGGCTCGCTGCGCCGGAACACGGTGGTCGCCACGGTGATGTCCAACCTGGGCTTCAAGATCGCCATGGAGCGGGAGGGCGTCGAGGTCGTCCAGACCGCGGTCGGCGACCGCTATGTCCTGGAGGAGATGAAGGCGGGCGGCTTCGCCCTGGGCGGCGAGCAGTCCGGCCATGTCATCGTCCTCGACCACGCCACGACCGGTGACGGCACGCTGACCGGCCTGCTGCTGGCCGCCCGGGTCGCGGCGACGGGACGCACCCTGCGGGAGCTGTCCGGGGTGATGGAGCGGCTGCCCCAAGTCCTCATCAACGTCCGGGATGTTGACAAGTCGCGCGTCGCCACCTCGCCGGAACTGGCCGAGGCCGTCAATGACGCGGAGCGCGAACTGGGCGCGACGGGGCGGGTATTGCTGCGTTCCTCCGGTACGGAGCCGCTCGTACGGGTGATGGTGGAAGCGGCCGACATCGAACAGGCCCGGACGGTCGCCCAGCGGCTGGCGGACGTGGTCAAGTCCGTTCTGGGCTAGGAAGAGTTGAGGGGGCCGGAGGGTCGGCCCCCTACAACTTCCGCAGCGACAGCCGCTGCACCTTGTGATCCGGCCCCTTCCGCAGGATCAGATTCGACCGGCCCCGGGTGGGGGCCACATTCTCCAGCAGATTGGGCTTGTTGATCGTGCGCCAGTTGCGGCGCGCGAAGTCCAGCGCCGCCTCCTCGCTCACCTGGGTATAGCGGCGGAAGTAGGAGTCCGGGTCCTGAAAGGCCGTCGCCCGCAGCTTCTTGAACCGCTCGTAGTACCACCGCTCGATGTCATCGGCCCGGGCGTCCACATAGATGCTGAAGTCGAAGAAGTCCGCCAGCCCCACCCGGGTGCGCCCGTCCTCGCCCGGCAGCGCGGGCTGCAGGACATTGAGCCCCTCGATGATCAGGACGTCCGGGCGGTGCACGGTCAGCCGCTCGCCGGGCACGATGTCATAGATCAGATGCGAGTAGACGGGCGCGGAAACCTCCCCCTTCCCCGCCTTCACATCCGCGACAAAGCGCATCAGGGCACGCCGGTCGTAGGACTCCGGGAAGCCCTTCCTGGACATCAGGCCGCGCCGGTGCAGCTCGGCATTGGGCAGCAGAAAGCCGTCCGTGGTGACCAGCTCCACCCGCGGGTGCTCGGGCCAGCGCGCCAGCAGCGCCCGCAGCAGCCGGGCCGTGGTCGACTTGCCGACCGCGACACTGCCCGCGACGCCTATCACAAAGGGGGTGCCCCGCTGTGCCCCCTTCTCCCCGAGGAAGGTGTTGAGCGCGCCGCGCAGCTGCCCGGTGGCCCCTACATAGAGGTTCAGCAGCCTGGAGAGCGGCAGATAGACGTCCCGGACCTCGTCCAGGTCGATGACGTCACCGAGCCCGCGCAGGCCTTCGACCTCCGCGGCCGTCAGCGGCAGCGGGGTGCTCTCGCGCAGGGCGCTCCACTCGGCGCGCGTGAGGTCCACAAACGGGGAGGAGTCTCCTGCGCGGCGTCGGTGCTGCGGCTGCTCTGTGGTGGTCGGCACGGGCCCCATTGTGCGCGTGTGATGGAAGACGGTCACTGTGGGGTGTGGGGTTCGGGTGCCCCGGCAGGCGTCCCCAGGGGGAGACGGGTGACCGCGGGAGTGAAGTTCCTGTGCGGAGCCTGTACCTACTCGCCGGTCAGGAATACGGTCCCTCCCCCGGCCTCCGGCCGGAGACCCCACTCGGCCCGGCCCGCACCATGCGAGGGACCCCGTGTTCGTACTCCGTCTGGTACTCCGGCTCGTCCGGAACTCCCTCCAGCGCCTCCTCCACCGCCGGGCCGGCTCCCCGGCCGCCGGCCGGCCCGCCCCGGACGACCTCTTCGCCGACCGGGTGCGCGCCGAGCTGTCCGACGAGCTGCCGGACGAGGACCTCGGGCAGGACCTCGGCGACTGCCTGGACCAGTACCACCTGGGCAGCAAGCCGCGCTGTGAGGAGGTCGAGTATCTCGAACTCGTCCAGGAGGCCATCGACCGGATCGAGCGCGGGCGTTGACCCCGTCGCTCCCCGGCCGCTGACACCGGGGCCGTACGCTGCACCCCATGTGCGGAATCGTTGGTTATGTGGGAGGGCAGTCCGCCCTCGATGTCGTCATGGCGGGGCTGCGGCGGCTGGAGTACCGCGGCTATGACTCGGCCGGGGTCGCGGTGCTGGCCGACGGCGGGCTCGCCGCCGCCAAGAAGGCGGGCAAGCTCGCCAATCTCGAGAAGGAGCTCTCCGACCGGCCGCTGCCGTCCGGCCCGACCGGCATCGGCCACACCCGCTGGGCCACCCACGGCGGCCCCACCGACGTCAACGCCCATCCACACCTGGACAACGCGGGACGGGTGGCGGTCGTCCACAACGGCATCATCGAGAACTTCGCCGCCCTGCGCGCCGAGCTCGCCGAGCGCGGCCACGCCCTCGCCTCCGAGACGGACACCGAGGTCGTCGGGCATCTGATCGCCGAGTCCTTCTCCTCCTGTGGCGACCTCGCCGAGGCCATGCGCCAGGTCTGCCGCCGCCTGGAGGGCGCCTTCACCCTGGTCGCCGTGCACGCCGACGAGCCCGATGTGGTGGTCGGCGCCCGCCGCAACTCCCCCCTGGTGGTCGGCATCGGCGTGGGCGAGTCCTTCCTGGCCTCCGATGTCGCCGCCTTCATCGCCCACACCCGGGAGGCTGTCGAGCTGGGCCAGGACCAGGTCGTCGAGCTGCGCCGGGACGGCGTGACCGTCACCGACTTCGACGGCGCCCCCGCGGACGTCCGGGCGTACCACGTCGGCTGGGACGCCTCCGCCGCCGAGAAGGGCGGCTACGACTACTTCATGCTCAAGGAGATCGCCGAGCAGCCGAAGGCCGTCGCCGACACCCTGCTGGGCCGCATCGACACGGCGGGCTCGCTGACCCTGGACGAGGTGCGCATCCCGGCGTCCGTGCTGCGGGAGGTCGACAAGGTGGTGATCGTGGCCTGCGGCACCGCGTACCACGCCGGGATGATCGCCAAGCTGGCGATCGAGCACTGGACCCGCCTCCCCTGCGAGACCGAGCTGGCGAGCGAGTTCCGCTACCGCGACCCGATCCTGGACCAGCGGACGCTGGTGATCGCCATCTCGCAGTCCGGCGAGACCATGGACACCCTGATGGCGCTGCGCCATGCCCGGGAGCAGGGCGCCAAGGTCCTGGCCATCTGCAACACCAACGGCTCCACCATCCCCCGGGAGTCGGACGCCGTGCTCTACACCCACGCCGGGCCGGAGGTCGCGGTCGCCTCGACCAAGGCGTTTCTGACCCAGCTGGTGGCCTGCTATCTGGTGGCCCTGTATCTGGGCCAGGTGCGCGGCACCAAGTGGGGCGACGAGATCCGGAGCGTGGTCCGCGAGCTGTCGGAGATCGGCACCCAGGTGGACGAGGTGCTGGAGACCATGGAGCCGGTGCGCGAACTGGCCCGCTCGCTGGCCGACAAGAACACCGTCCTGTTCCTGGGCCGCCACGTCGGCTATCCGGTGGCCCTGGAGGGCGCGCTCAAGCTCAAGGAGCTCGCCTATATGCACGCCGAGGGCTTTGCCGCCGGTGAGCTCAAGCACGGCCCGATCGCGCTGATCGAGAAGGACCTGCCGGTGGTGGTGGTCGTGCCGTCCCCGCGCGGCCGGTCCGTTCTGCACGACAAGATCGTCTCCAATATCCAGGAGATCCGGGCCCGGGGCGCCCGCACCATCGTCATCGCCGAGCGCGGTGACCGGGCGGTGCGCCCCTATGCCGACCACCTGATCGAGATCCCGGCGACCCCGGTGCTGCTGCAGCCGCTGGTCGCGACCGTCCCGCTCCAGGTCTTCGCCTGCGAGCTGGCCACCGCCCGGGGCAACGAGGTCGACCAGCCGCGCAACCTGGCGAAGTCGGTGACGGTCGAGTGATCGTCGGAGTGGGCATCGACGTCGCCGAGATCGAGCGCTTCGACGCGGCGCTGCAGCGCACCCCCGGGATGGCCGGCCGGCTCTTCCTGGAACGGGAGTTGTACCTCCCCAGCGGCGAGCGGCGCGGCATCGCCTCGCTGGCGGCCCGGTTCGCCGCCAAGGAGGCCCTGGCGAAGGCGCTGGGCGCCCCGCCGGGCCTGCTGTGGACGGACGCCGAGGTGAGCACCGAGGAGAGCGGGCAGCCCCGGCTGACGGTGACCGGCACGGTGGCGGCGCGGGCGGCGGCGCTGGGCGTACGGTCCTGGCATGTGTCGCTCAGCCATGACGCCGGGGTGGCGTCGGCGGTGGTGATCGCGGAGGGGTGAGGGTCCGGCTCCGCCCCTTCAACCGGCCGGTTCCGCGGGGTGGTTGGAGGGCGGGGGCCGTTGAACTCGTTGTCGTGGAACTCGATGTGATCGCCGGACCGGTTCCACGGCCCGAACTCCGTCGCGTTTTCCCGGAACGCCGCCGCGTGCCCACGGGAGAGGCTCAGCTGCTCCAGCCGCGCAGGACGTCCGCGACCGAAGCCGCGGTCGACCGAGGACTCTTCAACTCGTTCGCCAGAGCGGTGACGTCGGTCTGGGCGAGCTTCACCTCGACCCCTGAAGCCGTCAGGTAGCCGTGTGCCACACCGATCGCCACGCGCAGATTGGAGTGTTCCAGCCAGTGCAGCCGCCCCAATGTATGGGCCAGTGCCGCGGCCCGCAGGTATACGTCGTGGTAGACCTCCTCACTCGCCAGTACGGCTTGGTGTCGCTCGACCGCGGCGATGGGCACTCCGTAGTCGCGCGGCGCGGGATCGTCCTTCCCGGTCACGCGGGCGGCATCAAGGAGCCAGGACAGGTCGATGTGGAGGGTCACGCGGCGGCCTCGATCTCGTCGATGAGGTCTCCGTAGCCGTCGAATACTTCCTGGACACCGGCGAGGAACGCCTCGCGGAGGCTTTCGTTGTCCGCCCGGATCAACTGCTCGACGTACTCGTTCACGGCCATGTGGCGCGTCTCGGCAGCTTGTTTGGCCATCTCAGCGGTGGATTCTTCGAGCCTGAGGTTCACCTGTGTCTTCGCCATGACCGAGAAGCTAGCACTTGGTAGCAGGCGCTGTGCGGCGATCGCGGAAATGCGCTGGCGGCAATGGCCGGCACCGTATGAGGATGCCGCCATGGCACATGAACCGCAGCTCACCCACATCCCCGCCCCCGAGGGCGTCTTCCCCGGCGCCGGCTACACCCAGGTGGTGACCGGGCCGGGCCGGATGGTCGCGGTCTCCGGCCAGGTGGCCCTCGACGAGCACGGCGGGCTGGTCGGCGAGGGTGATCCGGGGGCGCAGGCGCGGCAGGTCTTCGAGAACCTGCGCCGCTGCCTGGCGGCCGCCGGGGCGACCTTCGACGACGTCGTCAAGCTCACCTACTACCTCACCGATGTCGCGCACCTGCCCGCGGTGCGGGCGGCCCGTGATGAGTTCGTCGACACCGGGCGTCCGCCCGCCAGCACGGCGGTGCAGGTGGCGGCGCTGTTCAGGCCCGAGCTGCTGCTGGAGGTCGAGGCGTTCGCGCTCGTCCCATGAGCGTGCCCGTCGAGTCCGCCCGTTGAGTCCGCCCGATCCGCGGAACCCACCGCTCGCTCAACTCGCTTTCCGTATCGTCTTGGTCACCGTCCGAGGACGGAACGCAAGGACGTGGGGGAGGGGTTGTGCACCCGGCGAAGGAACGCATCGCGGCAGTGTTGGGGAGCTGCCAGGGCAGTGGGTATCTGCTGGAGCCGCGGCTGGTGCTGACCGCCGGGCATGTGGTGGCCGGGGCCGCCGGCGCGCGGCCGCGGGTGGTGGTGCCCGGCGGGGTGGGGCCGGTGGGCTGCCGGGTGGTGTGGGCCCGCGATGACGACCGGTGCGATGCGGCGCTGCTGGCCGCCGACCGGAACCTGGTGCCGGACGAGGCGGCCGCCGCCTTTGCGCCCCTGGGCTGGGGGCGGGTCAATGACCTGCAGGTCTGGCCGGACGCACAGGCCATCGGCTTCCCGGGGGTGCAGCGGACCGCGGCGGGCGAGCTCGACACCGAGCAGTTCACCGGGACGCTGAAGACCGGCAGCCAGTTGCTCGGCGGCCGCTATGTGCTCGACGGCGGCCATCGGGCGCCGGCCGCGGTGCCCGGCGGGGAGTCGCCCTGGGCGGGGATGTCCGGGGCCGCCGTCTTCGTCAACGGCTTTCTCGTCGGGGTGGTGTGCGCGGACCCGGGCGGCTGGCGGCACGGCAGGCTGCTGGTGACGCCGGTGATCACGCCGCTCACCTATCCGGCGTTCCACCGGGAGTGCGCCCGGGCGGGGCACCGGATCGCGGTGTGCGTACTGGCCTCGTCCCAGGACCTGGAGCGGGAGAAGTTCGAGCGCAGGCTGCGCGATTACCTCATCAAGAAGGCGGGCGAGCTGACCATCGTCGGCCTCACGCTCTCGGACGGGGAGGAAGAGGCCTGGCCGCTCGATGCCGCGTATCTGAGCCTGGAGCTGATCGGCGCGGAAGGGCGGCAGGAGGTCGGGCCGGTGCTGGCGTCCGAGGGCTTCGGGGGGTCCCGGGAGGTGGCGGTGCGGTCCGTGCCGTCGCCGCAGCGGGCCGAGGCGGCGCTGGCCGGACAGCAGCGGGTGCTGCTGCGCGGGGCGGCCGGATCGGGGAAGACCACCCTGCTGCAGTGGCTGGCCACGATCACCGCCCGGGGGGAACTCCCGCCGGGCCTGGACCAGTTGAGCGGCTGTATGCCGCTGACGCTGTCGCTGCGCACGCTCATCAGGGCGGGCAGCCTGCCGGGGCCGGGGGAGTTCCTGACGTGCGGGGCCCGCCCGCTGGCGGGGCTGCCGGCCGCCGAGGGGTGGGCGGCCCAGCGGATGGCCGAGGGCGGCATGCTGCTGCTGATCGACGGGGTGGACGAGGTTCCCGAGGCGGACCGCCGACGGACCCTGGCCTGGCTGAAGGATCTGCTGGCCGCGTATCCGGACGCGCGGTATGTGGTGACCACCCGGCCGTCGGCCGTGCGGGAGGGCTGGCTGGCGGAGTACGGCTTCACGGAGCTCGAACTGCTCCCCATGAGCCGCAGCGATGTCACGGCCTTCATCGACCGCTGGCATGCCACCGCGGAACAGTGCGTCCCGCCGGACGAGCGGGAGGGCGAGCGGGAGCGCCTGCGCGCCTTCCGGGATGTGCTGGCGGCGGCGGTCATCGCCAAGCCGGATCTCGGACGGCTGGCCACCAACCCCCTGATGTGCGCGCTGATCTGCGCACTCAACCGCTCCCGGCGGGGGCATCTGCCGCGGGGCCGGATGGAGCTCTACCGGGCGGCCCTGGAGCTGTTGCTGGTGCGGCGGGACCGCGAGCGGGAGATCATGACGGGTCCGGAGGTGCCGGAGCTGGATCACGCCCAGCAGCTGGCGCTGCTGCAGAAGATCGCCTACTGGCTGATCCGCAACGGCCGTTCGGAGATCGAGTGGCACAAGGCCGTGGAGATCGTGGTCCGGGTCCTTCCGGCGATGCCCTCGATGGCGGCGGCGGGCGGTGACGCCGAGCGGATCCTGCGCCATCTGGTGCTGCGGAGCGGGCTGTTACGGCGGCCCACCAATGAGACGCTGGACTTCATCCACCGTACGTTTCAGGACTATCTGGGCGCCAAGGCGGCCGTGGACGACTGGGACTTCGACGTCCTGGTCGAGCATGCGCACGACGACCAGTGGGAGGACGTGCTGCGGATGGCGGTCGGCCATGCGCCACGGCGGGCCCGCGGGGAGCTGTTCGGCAAGCTGCTGGCGCGGGGAGAGCGGGAGGAGGCCCACCGGTACCGGCTGCGGCTGCTGGCGGCGGCGTGCCTGGAGCATGCCACCGAGGTGGACCCGGGGGTACGGGCCCAAGTGGAGCGGGCGGCGGCCGAGTTGGTGCCGCCGCGCGATGTGGAATCGGCGAAGGCGCTGGCGGAGGCCGGACATGTGGTGCTGGACCTGCTGCCGGGGCCCGAGGGGCTGACGGACGAGGTGGCCTCCGCGGTGGTGGTGGCGGCGACCGCGGTGGCGGACGACCGGGCCATTCCGCTGCTGGCCGAGTACGCCGCCCTGCCCTGCCTGGGCGTGCGGGCGCAGCTCGCCTGGGCCTGGGACCGCTTCGACACCGACCACTACGCGGCCGCGGTGATCGCCAGGCTGGCGGACGCCGGGCTGTGGTTCGTGGCCAAGTCACGGGCCCACCTGGCCGTGCTGAAGGCGCTGGGCGGCCGGTGCCAGGTGGAGTGCTACGGGCTGACCGGTGGCGAGCTGGCGGATCTGCCGACGGAGGTGCTGGCCAAGGTGTGGCTCAGGGCCAGTCCGGAGGCCGTGGATCTGCGTGCCCTGGCGGCCTGCCCGCCGCTGCGCGGGGTGCTGATCTCCGACACCGAGGGCGTCTCCCACCTGGGCGCCCTGAACAGCGACGCCCTGCGGTCCCTCAACCTCAGGCTGACCGAGTGCCCCGACGACCTGGACACCCTGTCCGGCATGCCCTGGCTCACCTCGCTGCAGCTCGACTGGCACGCTCCGGCCCCGGCGCGGCCGGGCTCCCGGCGGCCCTCGCTGCCGCCGCGGCTCCAGGCCTTCTCGATGGGCCGGGGGGCGTCCGCCGATCTGCGGCTGTCCCTGGTGCGGGATCATCCCGCCCTGCAGATGCTGAGGTTCGACGGCCCGGGCATCACCCAGCGGGAGCGGCTGGTCCTGGGGACCCTTCCCCAGCTCACCGACCTGACCGTGGTCAACGAGGACCTGGCGTCGCTGGCCTGCGCGGAGCCGCTGCCGCGCATCGTCCACCTGGGGCTGTCCGGACCGGTCGGCCTCGCCCGGCTGACCCAGGTGCCGAGGGCCTACCCCAACCTGGAGTCGCTCACCATCCACACCCCCGCCGGGTCCGCGATCCCCCTCGACCTGGCGCAGCTGCGCGGCCTGGAAGCGCTCAAGCGGGTGGAGGTGGCGCACTCCGGGCCGGTCCTCAACTCCGAGCTGCTGCCCACCGGTTCACGGCTGCTGCTGGGGCGGGGGCGGTGAGACCGCCCTCCGGGCGCTTGCTTTCTGTGACCTGCGAGAAGAACGAATGCTTGCCGGAAGGGTGGACGAAGTGACCCGCATGACGTACGAGGTCGTCGCCAAGCGCTGGAAGCGCGGCTGGGAGCTTCATATCGAAGACGTTGGCGTAACCCAGTCCGGGACGCTGCTCGATGCGGAGATCATGGTCCGCGACTACGTCTCTCTGCTGCTCGACGTTCCGGCGGACTCCTTCGATGTGACGGTTGTGCCGGAGATCGGCGCGGGAGTGGACGGTGAACTCTTCCAGCTCCGGGACGCCGACCGGGAAGCGCAGGCCGCTCAGGAACGAGCCGCGGTGCAGCGGCGGAAGGTGGCCCAGCGCCTGGAGTCGCTCGGGTTGTCGGGGCGTGAGATCGCCGCAGTGCTCAAGGTGAGTCCGCAGCGGGTTTCCCAGCTTCTGGGGAAGGGCAAGTCCGGTCGTCCGGGGTATCGCGAGATCGCATCCTGAACCGCCGGTCGGCCTCCGCGATTCGCCGGTCGAGCTCGGCGTCGACCTGTGCTTCCTCCTCCGGGCTGAGGTGGTGGCCGTAGTCATCGAGCGACGGCCGGTGGATGCGCTCGGCGGGCACGGGAAGGCTGTTGGCGAGACGCGTCGGATGGGCGCGCAGCGACAGGCCCTCCGCGGCGGCGGCCCTGGCGAGGCGGTCCCGTACTTCGGCGGGGACGCGAATGTCGGCATCGGCCATGGGGTGATCTCCTTCCGCTCTCCGCCCAGCGTGCGGGCACCAACCCCATGCCTGCCGGGAGTTGTGCGCTTCTCACCCGATCGAGACGTCCCGCCAGGCCGCCCCCAGCTGCTCCGCCACCTCCATCGCCGTGATCGGCCCCGCACCCAACTCCCGTGCCGCCAGCCCGTGCAGATATGCGCCCACCGATGCCGCGTCCCGCCCCGGCAGCCCCGCCGCCAGCAGCGAACCCATGAGCCCGCTGAGCACATCCCCGCTCCCGGCCGTCGCCAGCCACCCGGTGCCCGTGGGGTTCACCCGTACCGTCCGCCGTCGGCTCGAGGCCACCAGGGTCGTCGAGCCCTTCAGCAGCGCCGTCACCCCGTACCGGTCGGCCAGCGCCCGTACGGAGGCCAGGCGGGCGTCCTCGACCTGTTCGCGGGCCAGGCCCAGCAGGGCGGCCGCCTCGCCCGCGTGCGGGGTGAGGACGGTCTCCGCGCTCCGGGCGCGCACCGTCTCGGCGGAGAGCAGCCGCAGGCCGTCCGCGTCGACCAGGACCGGGACGTCCGTCGCCAGCACGTCCGCCAGCGCCTGCCGGGCCTGCGCGTCATCGCCCAGTCCCGGGCCGACCACCCACGCCTGTACGCGCCCGGCCTTGGCCGGCGGGCCGGCGGTGACCAGGGTCTCCGGGAAGCGGGCGATCACGGCGTCCGCCGCCGGGCCCGCGTAGCGGACCGCGCCCGCGCCGCCCCGCAGTGCACCGGCCACGGCCATCACGGCCGCGCCCGGGTAGCGGGCCGAACCGGCCACGATGCCGACCACACCGCGCCGGTATTTGTCGCTCTCCGCCGCCGGGCGCGGCAACAGGGCGGCGACATCGGCGTGTTGGAGGGCCTCGACATCGGGTTCGGCCGGCAGCCGGAGCCCGATCTCGATCAGGCGCAGCGCGCCCGCGTGCCGGCGCGCGGGGTCGATCAGCAGGCCCGGCTTGTAGGCGCCGAAGGTGACCGTTGCGGTGGCGGGTACCGCGGCGCCGGGTACCTCGCCGGTGTCGGGGTCGATGCCGCTGGGCAGGTCGACGGCCACCACCAGGGCGCCCTCCGCCGCCCGTACCAGCGGTTCGGCCGCCGGGCGGAGGCCGCCCCGGCCGCCGATGCCGACGATGCCGTCCAGCACCAGGTCGGCGCGTTCGACGGCGCGCACGCCGTCGGCCGCGTCCGTCACCCGGCCCCCGGCGGCGCGCAGGGCGCGCAGCCCGCCGGGGTGGGTGCGCTCCGGCGCCAGCAGGACCGCGGTCACCCCCGCGCCGCGCCGGGCGAGCCGGGCGCCCGCGTAGAGGGTGTCACCGCCGTTGTCGCCGCTGCCGACCAGCAGGGCGACCCGGGCGCCGTACACCCGGCCCAGCAGGTCCGCGCAGGCGGCCGCGAGGCCCGCCGCGGCGCGCTGCATCAGCGCGCCCTCGGGGAGTTCGGCCATGAGCGTTCGCTCGGCGGCCCTTACGGTCTCCACGCTGAAGCCGGTTCTCATGTGATCAGTGTCCCCGTGGCCCCGCACTCCCCGCACCCCTGTTCGCCGTGGCCTGAGACACTGGCTGGGATGAGTGAGACACCGATGCGCGCCCGAGCCCTGGTAGACCTGGCCGCCCTGCGGGCCAACGTACGCGCCCTGCGGGCCCGCGCCCCTCGGGCGCAGCTGATGGCCGTGGTGAAGGCCGACGGCTATGGCCATGGCGCGGTGCGCTGCGCGCGGGCCGCCCGGCAGGCCGGTGCCCGGTGGATCGGTACGGCCACCCCCCAGGAGGCGCTGGCGCTGCGCGCCGCGGGGGACACCGGCCCGCTGATGTGCTGGCTGTGGACGCCGGGCGGGCCATGGCGGGAGGCCGTGGAGGCGGACATCGATGTCTCGGTCGGCGCGCTGTGGGGGCTGGCGGAGGTGACGGAGGCGGCCCGGGCCGCGGGCCGCACCGCCCGCGTCCAGCTGAAGATCGACTCCGGCCTGGGCCGCAACGGCTGCACGCCCGGCGACTGGGCGGAGCTGGTCGCCGCCGCCCGCGGGGCGGAGGCGGACGGGCTCGTCCGGGTCACCGGAGTCTGGTCGCACTTCGCCTGCGCGGACGAGCCGGGCCACCCATCCATCCAGGCCCAACTGGCGGTGTTCCGCGAGGCGTTGGCCCATGCGGAGCGGCAGGGCATCCGGCCCGAGGTCCGGCACATCGCCAACTCCCCGGCGACCCTGACCCTGCCCGAGAGCCACTTCGACCTGGTGCGCACCGGCATCGCCGTCTATGGCATATCGCCGAGCCCGGAGCTGGGCACCCCCGCCGACCTGGGGCTGCGGCCGGTGATGACGCTGTCCGCCGCGCTCGCCTCGGTGAAGCGGGTGCCGGGCGGACACGGCGTCTCCTACGGACACCGCTACACCACCCCCGGCGAGACCACGCTGGCGCTGGTCCCGCTCGGCTACGCCGACGGCATTCCGCGCGCCGCCTCCGGCACCGGGCCGGTGCTGATCGGCGGCAAGTGGCGGACGGTGGCGGGCCGGGTCGCCATGGACCAGTTCGTGGTGGACCTGGGCGGCGACTCGGCCGGACCCGGCGAGGAGGCGGTGCTGTTCGGCCCCGGCGACCGGGGCGAGCCGACCGCCGAGGACTGGGCGAGGGCGACCGGAACCATCGCTTACGAAGTTGTCACGCGCATCACCGCGCGGGTGCCTCGCGTCTACGTTGGTGACGAACCACCAAGGGATCGATGACAACGACCACGGGGGCACGGCATGAGTGAGGGTGACAGTTCCGACCGGGTCACCGGCATGGCCGCCTGGCTGCGCGGTGCGGGCGTGGCGGGCGCCGCGGTGGGCATCGTCGCCGCGGGTGCGGCGGCGGGCGTCGCGGTGGAACGGCTGACGGTGGGGCGCGGGATGCGCCGCAGGGCCCGGCTGGCGCTGGACTCCGCGGGCCCGTACGGGACGCTGCGCGGCACACCGGGAGTGGCGGTCGCGGAGGACGGGACCGAGCTGCACTACGAGGTGGAGGAGCCGGACCCGGAACCGCGGTCCAGGCTCTTCGGGCGGCGCCCCGCACCGCCCGTCACGGTCGTTTTCAGCCATGGTTACTGCCTCAACCAGGACTCCTGGCACTTCCAGCGTGCCGCCCTGCGCGGCGTGCTGCGCACCGTCTTCTGGGACCAGCGCAGCCATGGCCGCTCCGGGCGCGGCCGGACCGGGCCGGTCTCCATCGACCTGCTGGGCCGCGACCTCAAGGCGGTCATCGACGCGGCGGCCCCCGAGGGGCCGCTGGTGCTGGTCGGGCACTCCATGGGCGGCATGACCCTGATGGCGCTGGCCGCGCAGTTCCCCCGGCTGATCGCCGAGCGGGCGGCCGGCGCGGCCTTCATCGCCACCTCCGCCGGCCGCATGTCCGAGGTCACCTTCGGCCTCCCGGCCATGGGGATGACCATGGCCCGGCGGGTGGTGCTGCCGGGCGCCTTCCGGCTGATGGTCGGCCAGACCGAGCTGATCGAGAAGGGGCGGCGGGTCAGTACCGACTTCCTCGCCGGGATCTACCGGCGCTATTCGTTCGGGTCCAAGGAGGTCGACCCGGGGGTGGCGCGGTTCGCCGAGCGGCTGCTGGAGTCCACGCCGGTCGATGTGGTCGCCGAGTTCGCCCCGGCCTTCTTCGAGCACGACAAAGCGGCGGCGCTGAGTGCCTTCCGCGACCTGCCGGTGCTGGTCATCGGCGGGGAGAAGGACCTGATCACCCCGGCTTCGCACAGCGAGGCCATCGGCGCCGCCCTGCCGGACGCCGAGCTGCTGATCGTCCCCGGCGCGGGCCACCTGGTGATCCTGGAGCGCCCCGGGACGGTCGAGGACCGGCTGCTCGCCCTGCTGTCCGCCGCCGGTGCGGAGGGCGCGCTCCAGGGGCGTGCGGGGCGTACCGCCGAAGCGCAGGGCGGCGGCTGAGGCCCGTACCATCGGGCGGTATGAACGCCCCGCTCGAGATGCCCGGCACGGCTGGCACGTCCGCTTCCGCTTCCGCCGAGCTCACCGTGAAGACGGCCGAGGACATGCGGGAGCTGGGCCGCCGCCTGGCGGCCCTGCTGCGCCCCGGGGACCTGGTGCTGCTCTCCGGCGAGCTCGGCGCGGGCAAGACGACGCTGACCCGCGGGCTGGGCGAGGGGCTCGGCGTTCGGGGCGCGGTCACCTCGCCGACCTTTGTGATAGCGCGGGTGCACCCGCCGCTCGGCCCCGGCCCGGCCCTGGTCCATGTGGACGCCTACCGGCTCTCCGGCGGGCTGGACGAGATGGAGGACCTGGACCTGGACGTCTCGCTGCCGGAGTCGGTGACGGTGGTGGAGTGGGGCGACGGCAAGGTCGAGGAGCTGTCCGAGGACCGGCTGCGGGTGGTCATCGGGCGGGCGATCGGGGCGGACGCGGTGGCGTCGGCCGCCGAGGACGACGATGTGCGCGCGGTGACGGTCACCGGCGTCGGCGAGCGCTGGACGGGTGTGGACCTGTCGCCGCTCGGCTGACCGGCCCGGCCGGCCGGTCAATGGGTAACCGACAAGCCGTCGGGAAGATGTTGCGCCCGTGCCATGGGCCGTGGTCACATGGAAGGCAGAGACACGGTTAGGTCTACCTAACCTTGCCCAGCTGCCCCAGGAGGCACTCATGTCGGCACAAGAGCCTGCTGCCGCCGTGGCCAACCGCTCCGATCGCCCCGGACCTCCGGAGGAGCGGCCCCCCTCGATGCGTGACCTCCTCGCGGCCTGCGCGGCCGCCGACGCGGTCTCCACCCCTCCGCGGGCGCCCGCCGCCCGGGAGCCGGAGGGCCAGGCCGTTGCGGAGCACGCCGCCTGAGCACTCCGCTCCCGCCCAGGGAATTAGCCCGACCGGGTGACGCCCCGGCCACCGCCTACTGGACGACGACGATCTTCGTGTTGTTCGGCGCGAACTCCCACATCGCCCGCCCGTCCGCAGGAGTCTCCCGCACCGCACCCGTCTTCTTGACCGACTTGGGGTCCGGCGTCGAGCCGTCCACCGCGGCGCTGAAGCCGAAGACCACCCCGGTCGCATCCCGGTTGAAGCGCACCACATGCTCGACCGGCACCCCGTCCGAGCCGGTCCCCGTGGGGCTGCGCGAGGTCACCGAGTACGTCCCGGCCGCCGGGCTCACCGAGCTCGGCGCGACCTCGAAGGACCGTGCGGCCTTGCCGTCGGCGCCGACCAGCCACACCCGCTTCTGCCCGATCGAGTAGACGACCCGCTTCCCGGTCCCCGAACCGGCCGGAAGCGCCGCCTTGTCCTTGGCCGCCTGCCCGCCCCGGTCCTTGTCCTTCCCCTGGTCCGACGGCCGGGAGGGCGAGGCATGCGGCCGGGCCGGGGGGTGGTAGTCGTCCGCCGCCGACGCCTGATAGGCGAGAAAGCCGACCACGGCCAGGGCCCCCGCGGTGAGCCCGGCCACAATGATCCCCGAGCTGCTGCGTGCCACGCTGCGCACCCTTTCGTCCTACGTACGTCTAGTACGGCTATGCGGCGTACGGCTATCCGGCTGACCGTAGCACCCGGACGCGCTCCCGCCGCGCCCCCGGAGGACCCCGGCGGGAAGCGAACGCGCGCACCGCCCGCCCCATGCCGCGCCGTAGGCTTGTCACTGTGCTGCTGCTCGCTCTTGATACCGCAACCCCTGCCGTCACCGTCGCCCTCCATGACGGGGAATCCGTCGTCGCCGAGTCGAACCAGGTGGATGCGCGGCGGCACGGCGAGCTGCTGCTGCCCGCCGTCGACCGGGTGCTGGCCGAGGCGGGCCACCGGCCGGCGGAGGTCACCGGCCTGGTCGTCGGCGTCGGCCCCGGCCCGTACACCGGCCTGCGCGTCGGCATCGTCACCGCCGCGACCTTCAGTGCCGCCCTCGACATCCCCGTGCACAGCCTGTGCAGCCTGGACGGCATCGCCTTCGCGGCCGGCCAGGCCGGGCTGACCGGCGAGTTCGTGGTCGCCACGGACGCCCGCCGCAAGGAGGTCTACTGGGCCCGGTACGCGGATGCGCGCACCCGGATCACCGAGCCCGCCGTCGACCGCCCCACCGACCTCACCGAACCGCTCGCCGGACTGACCGCCGTCGGCACGGGCGCGGTCCTCTACCCGGAAGCCTTCTCGGACGTACGGGCCGACCTCCCCCAGCACCAGTCGGCGGGCGCGCTGGCCGCCCTCGCGGTGGAGAAGCTGCGCACCGGCGGTGAGTTCCTGCCCGGCCGGCCGCTCTACCTGCGCCGCCCGGACGCCCAGGTTCCGGCCAACTACAAGGTGGTCACCCCGAAGTGAGCGCCATGGACCCGGTGGAACCGGGCACCGAAAAGGTACGCATCCGCGAAATGCGCTGGTGGGACATTGCACCGGTGCTGGAGCTGGAGCGCGCGCTGTTCCCGGACGACGCCTGGTCCAAGGGCCTGTTCTGGTCCGAACTCGCCCATGCGCGCGGCGCGAACGCCAACCGCCGCTATGCGGTGGCCGTGGACGACACGGACCGGGTCGTCGGCTACGCCGGCCTCGCCGCCATCGACGGCACCGGTGACATCCAGACCATCGCCGTCGCCCGGGCACACTGGAGCACCGGCCTCGGCTCCCGCCTGCTGCGCGAACTGCTGTCCGCCGCCACCGACTTCGAGTGCCGCGAGGTGCTGCTGGAGGTGCGCGTCGACAACACCCGCGCCCAACGCCTGTACGAGCGCTTCGGCTTCGAGCCGGTCGGCATCCGCCGCGGCTACTACCAGCCGGGCAATGTGGACGCGCTCGTCATGCGCCTGTCCGCGGCATCCGAAGCATCCGACAGCGGCTCCGCCGCGGAGACCACCACTGCGCAAGGAATGACCCATGGCCCGCAAGGCTGACGAACCGCTCGTCCTCGGCATCGAGACGTCCTGCGACGAGACCGGCGTCGGCATCGTCCGCGGGCACACCCTGCTCGCCGACGCGGTCGCCTCCAGCGTCGACGAGCACGCCCGCTTCGGCGGCGTCGTCCCCGAAGTCGCCTCCCGCGCCCACCTGGAGGCCATGGTCCCCACCATCCGGCGCGCCCTGAAGGAGGCCGGCATCGCCGCCTCCGACCTCGACGGCATCGCCGTCACGGCGGGCCCGGGCCTGGCGGGCGCCCTGCTGGTCGGCGTCTCGGCGGCCAAGGCCTACGCCTACGCCCTGGGCAAGCCGCTCTACGGGGTGAACCACCTGGCCTCCCACATCTGCGTCGATCAACTCGAGCACGGCGCCCTGCCCGAACCGACCATGGCCCTGCTGGTCTCCGGCGGCCACTCCTCCCTGCTGCTCGCCCCCGACATCACCTCGGACGTACGCCCCCTCGGCTCGACCATCGACGACGCGGCGGGCGAGGCCTTCGACAAGATCGCGCGGGTGCTGAACCTGGGCTTCCCCGGCGGCCCGGTCATCGACCGCTACGCCCGTGCGGGCGACCCGGACGCCATCCGCTTCCCCCGCGGCCTCACCGGCCCCCGCGACCCCATCTACGACTTCTCCTTCTCCGGCCTCAAGACCGCGGTGGCCCGCTGGATCGAGGCCAGGCGCGCGGCGGGTGAGCAGGTGCCGGTCGCCGATGTCGCCGCGTCCTTCCAGGAGGCGGTGGTGGACGTCCTCACCCGCAAGGCGGTGCGGGCCTGCCGCGACCACGGCGTCGACCACCTGATGATCGGCGGCGGTGTCGCCGCCAACACCCGCCTGCGCGCCATGGCCCAGCGCCGCTGCGAGGACGCGGGCATAACCCTGCGCGTCCCGCGCCCCAAGCTGTGCACCGACAACGGCGCGATGGTGGCCGCCCTGGGCGCCGAGATGGTGGCCCGGGGCCGGTCGGCGTCCTCCTGGGACCTGTCGGCGGATTCGTCGCTGCCGGTCACCGATACGCATGTGCCGGGGCACTCGCATGACGACGACCATGGCCACGGGCACGGCCATGACCACGATCACTTCCATGAGCTGAGCAAGGACAACCTGTACTCCTGAGCGCGGGGCTCAACGGCTGCTGGTCCAATACCAGGCAGGTTCAGAAGTCGCCCCATATCACAGCCTGTTCACTTATTGTTGCCGGTTTGCGACGTGTCGTAGCGGCGCTCTAGCGTGCCGACGGAAGAGGGCCAAGCGGCGAGCTGCCGAGGCTCCACCCGTGTCGATCGACATCGGGTGATCAACCGTGACGCGAAAGGACTCGCGCATGACCGCAGTGCACGACGCGCCTCCCGATATCGGGGCACGATGGGGGAGAGGAGGCAACAACATGACCCCTGGTACCAGTGACCGTCCCCTGATCCTCACCGAAGAGTTCGAGGAGCTGGCCCGTACGGCGCCCGAGACCGTACGCCTGGAGTTCATCAACGGAAAGATCGAGGTAAAGCCGGTGCCGGACGGGGACCACGGCGAGATCATCAGGTGGCTGCAGAAGCAGTGTATGCAGCATGTTCCCAGCCTGTGGCTGTATCCGGAACAGGGGCTCAAAGTCGAGCATTACCGCAAGGGCAGGGCGCGCCCGGACGGTTCTCTCGCACCTGAGAGGCATTTCACCGGCAAGGGAGAGTGGACTGAAGCCGATGGCGTGCTGATGGCTGTCGAGGTCACCTCGAACGACGCGGACACCAACCAGCGTGACCGGGTGGACAAGCCCAATGGCTATGCCGCAGTCGGCATCCCGGTCTATCTCCTGATCGACCGCGATCGCTGCATGGTCACCGTCTACTCCGAGCCCAAAAACGGCGAGTACCTGAGCTCGGTGTCCCACCCGTATGGCACGCCGGTCGAGCTTCCCGGCCCGGTCGGGTTCACTCTGGAGACGGAAGAGCTGAAGGATTTCGTCAACTGATAGGGGACGCTGCCCCCGTCCCTCTGGAATCAGAGGGCCGGGGCGCTCATAACCGGGCTGTTTCCGCGGAGCAACGGGCGCTGGAGAAGGCCGGGTTCACCCGGGAGGGCGTGCTGCGCGGCGACCTCGATTTCCTTACCAGGTGACCGAGCCCGCGACCTGCTTGGTGGTGGCGTTGAGGCGGTTGAAGAGGTTGGTTATGCCGATCCAGAGGGTGAGAGCGGCGAGCTGCTTTTCGTCGTAGTGCTTGGTGGCCTCGTTCCAGATGTCGTCCGGGACCGGGTCGGGCCGGTCGGCCAGCCGGGTCACGGCCTCGGCGAGCGCGAGTGCGGCGCGTTCGGCGTCGGTGAAGAAGGGGGCCTCGCGCCAGGCGGCCACCGCGTACAGCCGCTCGTCGCTCTCGCCCGCCTTCTTGGCGCTGAGCGCGCCCCCGGTCACGCAGAAGCTGCAGCCATTGATCTGGCTCGCGCGCAGATGGACCAGCTCGAGCGTCGTCTCGGGGACGCCGCCCTTCTTTGCGGTCTTGATCAGGCTGTAGATGGCCTGGGTGGCCTCGGGGAGGACCGTCGCGGGGTTCTGCATGCGTGCCTGCATCGTTGTCTCCTTCGTAGTGGCTTTCACTGCACTGACGGAGAGCGGCAGGAGAATGTGACAGGGGGCGGGGCATCCATTTCGGGGGCATCCATTTCGATCGTCGCACGATCGTTGGGCGGATGCGCGAGGAGATCTTCGATCAGTTCGAACGGCAGATACTGCATCAACTTGCCGGGACGGGGTTGACTCTCACATAGATGTGAGGCTTTAGCGTTCCTTCGGGCGGCAGGGCCTCATCCCGCCCTCCGCGTAAACCCGTGCGAAGGAGAACACCCATGCGCGCCGTACGGATCGACCGCCACGGCGGTACCGACGTCCTGGCCGTCCGCGAGCTCCCCGAGCCCGTCCCCGGCCCCGGCGAGGTGCTGATCCGGGCCGTGGCCAGCAGCCTGAACCCCGTGGACTGGAAGACCCGCACCTGGGACGTGGGTCCGGAACTCCCGGCCACCCTGGGCTGGGACCTCGCCGGAGTCGTCGTCGCCGGGGAAAACTCCGGATTCCGCCCCGGGGACCGGGTGGTCGCGATGTCCGCCCAGATCGCCACCGGGCGCGGCACCTGGTCCGAGCAGGTCGTCCTGCCCGCCGGCCTGGTGACCACGGCGCCCTCCGCGCTGCCCCTGGAGGAGGCCGCGGCCCTGCCGCTGGCCGGGACGACCGCCCTCCAGGCGCTGGAGCAGGCCCGGCTCTCCGCCGGGCAGCGCATCCTTGTGGTCGGTGCCGCCGGGGCCGTGGGCGGCCTGGCCGTCCAGCTCGCCCGGCGCGCCGGAGCGGCCGTCGACGGGCTGGTCTCGCGCCCCGAACACATCGACGAGGCCCGTGCGTTGGGCGCCGAGCAGGTGTGGAGCGACCCGGCCGGCCTGCCGTCCGGCGGCCACCAGGTGGTCCTCGACACCGCGGGCACCGACGCGAGCCGGGCGCTCGCGCCGGGCGGCCGGTACGTCTCCATCGCCGACCACCCGCTGCCCGACGTGCCCGGTGCGGCCAAGAGCTATGTCCAGGAGAACCGGGACCAATTGGCCCGCCTCGTCGCCCTGGTGGATGCCGGGGAACTCAGGCTGCGCATCGGGGCGCGCTACCCGCTGGACGAGGTGCGGGCCGCCCATGAGTACTTCGAGGCCGGCGGCCGGCTCGGCAAGGTCCTGCTCACCTTCTGAGCCACGGATGCGGGGGAGCCGTCGGCCCCACGGGGCCCTTGATGGACAGCGGACAGCGGACAGCGGTTCAGGCGAGGGCCGGAAGCCCGAACCGCACATCCGTCAGCCGCTCCGACAGCTCCCACAGCCGGCGGCCGGTCTCGGGGTCGGCCGCCGCTGCGGACAGCCGGACCCGGGTCGGTCCGCCGCGCAGCTCGGCCGGGCCGTCGGGCCCGATGAACTGCCCACCCTGCACGTCCGGTTCGGTCGCGGCGTACAGCTGCGGCAGTGCGCCCCGGTCCGGGGTCTGGGCGAGCAGCGGGTTGCCGATGCGGCCGAACACCACCCGCCACAGACCGACCGGCGCACTCGTCTGCAGGTTGGTGGCGGTGTAGCCGGGGTGGGCGAGCACGCTGCGCACCGGGCTGCCGGTCCCGGTCAGCCGCCGGTGGAGTTCCCAGCCGAAAACGGCATTGGCGAACTTGGACTGGTTGTAGAAACCCATGGGCGAATAGCCGCGCTCACCGGCAGTGTCATCGAAGTAATCGAAGTACATGCGCCCCTTCCGGTGGTTGACCGAACTCACCGTGACCACGCGGGGGTTGTGTCCGGCGGCCAGCAGGTCGAGCAGTAGTCCGGTGAGGGCGAAATGACCGAGATGGTTGCAGGCGAACTGCAATTCATGGCCCTGGGTGCTCAGTGATCGGGGTGGAGCCATCACCCCGGCGTTGTTGACGAGTACATCCAGCCGCGCATGGTCGGTGTGCAGTTTGTCGGCGAAGGCCCGGACCGAGTCGAGATCGGCCAGGTCGAGGTGGCGTACCTCGAGGCTGGCGCCCGGCTGCCCGGCGGTGATTTCCGCGACCGCCCGATGCCCTTTGCCCTCGTCGCGGACCGCGAGGATCACATGCCCGCCCCGGTGGGCGAGCGCTCGGGTGGTCGCCAGGCCGAGGCCGCTGTTCGCCCCGGTGACGACGAACACCCGCTTGGTCTGGTCCGGGATCTGCTCGGCGGTCCAACGCTGAAGCTGTGTCATGAGGCACACACTGTCGTTGATGGCACTTAGTGTCAAGTGTGCGACTGTGTGCCATGCGTGGCATGGCGCTACGATTGCCCGGTGACTTCCCGCCCCGAAAGCAGCCTGGCCCAGCGCAAACGTCAGCTCGTCTCGAACGAGCTGGCCGAAGCGGCACTACAGCTGCTGGCGTTGAAGGGATTCGACGCGGTCACCATCGACGAGATCGCGGCCGCCGCCGGAGTGTCCAAGCGGACGTTCTTCCGGTACTTCGCGTCCAAGGAGGACGTGGTCGTCCAATTCCTGGCCGACATGGGCACCGGCATTCGCGCGGAGCTGGCGGCCCGCCCCGCCGGGGAGCGGCCCTCCCTGGCACTGCGGCACGCCGTCTGGGTCGCCATGGCGGCCTGTGCCGACCACACCGACATCGACCGGACCCTGCGCGTGGTGCGGCTGATCCTGCGAACTCCCGCCCTGCGCGCGCGCTTTCTGGAGCGCCAGGCGCAGTGGCGCGATGAACTGGCGGCGGAGTTGGCGTCCCGCCAGGAGCTCGACCCCACGACCGAGCTGTACCCGCAGCTGGCCGCCGGGATGGCGCTCACCGCCTTCGACGCCGTACTGCAACGGTGGAGCGGCAGCGACGGCGCCGAGGACCCCGCCGAACTGATCGACCGGGCCTTCGCCGTCATCGCCCAGGCGCTGGACGCCGTCCAGGCCCGGACCTGAGGGCTACTCGGCAGGCAGGGCCTCCCGCATCGCCTTGGCGGTGGTGGTCGGGTCGTAGCTCTCGGAGACGCCTTCGACCAGAATGATGTCGCCCTCGATATGCCGCGAGCGCAGTGGTGCGATCTCCTGGTACGCGGGTGAGTCCCACCAGGCCCGTGCCTCGGCAATTCCCGGGAAGCCGATCACCACGACATTCCCGGGCCAACTGCCCTCCTTTACCTCGTGCTGCGTGGCGTGCACGAGGAATCGGCCGCCGTATGGCTCGAAGGTGCCGGTGATGCGCTCGATGTATTCAGCGATCTCCGGGACCGGGGCGGCCTCCTGCAGGTTCGCTATGGCATAGGCGGGCATGTGGCGTCCTTACAACTGGTCGGGACAACTGGTCGGGCTCCATACGCCGTTGACCATGACATGCGGAGCCACCCGGGGCGATGACCTGCCAGGTAAGGTTCCTGCCTTGGTGACGGCCCCCGGCTCCGAGCAACCCGGGCTCGAGCCTGGTGTGTTCACCGTCACCCGGCATGTCCTGCCGCCGCCAGACGGCGGAGCCGGTCCGCCTCGTCGTCCAGTTGCGTCCGTACTCGCGCGAGCGCAGCGCCATGTTCGCGGATGGCGGCGTTCTGGTAGCCGGACTCCACCGCGAACCACACGCCCACCAGGTTGGTTCGCGCCTTGCAGGTCACGTCGGCCGTCGCCTGGGCGATCTCCGTACGACCGGGGCGGCCGTCGGCCGGCTTGGGCAGCCGGTCGGAGGCGTGCATCGGGTCGGACAGCCGGTAGCCCTGCGACTTCATGCACGCGGACCAGGCGGCGAAGACCGCGGACACCCGGGGATCGGTGCGGGATGCCTCGAAGCTGTCGTGCTTGATGGCGGCGACCAGCTCTCCGGGGCCGGTCTGCGGGCCCTGTGGGCTGGTGGCCTCGTCGCCGAGTTCGTGGTTGGCCGCACCCACGCAGCCGCCGGCCGGCACGGTTCGTCCGTCCTGTGAGCGGACGGGCTTCCCGGTCTCCGGGTCGCGGCCCAGCAGCACCCGCCGGGCGGCGGGCGTGAAGTCGGAGAGCCGTACGCCCGTCGCGGCGGCCGGTGGTGCACCGGCGGCAGGCCTTGGCCGGCGGTAGCCCCAGGTCCGTACCGCGGCCGGATCGGTCACCCCGTAGCGCCGGTACATCACCGTGTAAGCGTCGACGGCCCTCTGATCCGAGTGATCCGAACCGGAGCGCGGCGGTGCCGGGTAGGGGTGGCCGTGGTCGCGCATGCAGTCGTGGATCAGGGTGCCGCGGATCCGGTCGTAGGTCACCGACAGCCGGGGCGGGAGCAGATACGCCTCGATGGGCAGGTGCAGCGCGGAGGCCGGAGTGCCCGCCGAGGGGGTCGGTGCGGGTGTGCCGGCAGACCGCGGTGGCGAGTCGGCCTGTGCCGCGCAGGCGCCGAGGACGATGGTCAGTGCCGCTGCCGAGCCAACCGCCCGCAGGGCGCGGCCCGTTGTGCCGGAGTTCCGCATCGCGCGTTCCTCTCACTCGGTCGGTTGGCCGGCCGGGCCGGGGTTGCGCAGGCGGCGGCCGCCGCCCGCGCGGTTGGCGGGCCGGTCAGCCCATCCCGGTGCCGGGGCAGTGGGTGTCGTCGTCGACCGAGATGGACGCCTCGTTGTTGCGCAGGAAGGTGAGGTTGCCGCCCATCCAGGGGTTCAACCACTCCGAGTCGCCCTGGAAGTCGGGGGAGTACCAGATGCCGACGTTGCAGTCGGAGACGTCCTCCACCGAGGCCGCGTTGTTGCGGACGACCTGGCCGTGCCCGGCCCCGTCGTTGGCGTACCGATAGTTGCCGAGGTTGTGGATGTCGGCGTCGGCGTGCTGGTAGCCGAGCGAGGCACCCTTGGCATTGGGCGAGTAATACAGGCAGAACCAGTTGACGCTGTTGCAGCGGTGGCTGCTCCAGGTGGAGATGTTGTCGCTTGCCTGGGCCGTGCCGCCCAGGACGCCTACGGCCAGACCGAGGGCGGCGGCGACCACTCCGGCTCTGCTCGCGAGCTTCTTGCCGACCATTGCGTTTCCTTCCGCCAGAAACCAGTGGGGCGTTGTCGACCGAGATCCTGCGCCGTGCCGGGCCACCGGTCTTGTAGGAATGCGCCATGGGATGTGGAAGGGCGAGCTCCGTCGGTATCGGCCGCGATCACCGCAGGGCGGGCCGGAGAAATGAGGCGATGGAGTTGGCGGCGATCGTTCTGGTACCCGGGTCCCGGACGGGCGCGTGGGCGTGGGAGGACGTGCCCCGGGAACTGCGGGCGGCCGGGCACGAGGTGTATCCGGTCGCGCTGAGCGGGCTGGCGGACCGGGTCGCCGAGGCCGCGCCGGAGCCGTTCGGTGCCGCCGTCCGGCCACTGGACCGTCCGGCCGCGCTGCCGGACATTCCCTGTTCGCCTACACGTTCAGGCCCGACCAGGTGCGGCTCTGGGTCGACCGCGGCAACCCGGTCTTTGGGCTGATGGCGGGGATGGACATGCGCCACCTGCCTACCGGGCACTGGCCGATGTTCTCGCGGCCGCGGGAACTGGCGGTCCTGCTGGGTGAGATCGCCGGGTAGCGCATGGTGCCCACGAGGCGAGGTGCCGCCGCCCCCCGAGGCGTACGGTCCCTCGCCCGGTCGTCCGGGGTCGGCTAGACCACACCCGCACCGGTTTGGATGGCGCTCACCAGAGTGGCGAAGAGGATGTCGGTGGCGCCGTTGCCGCCGCCGCAGCCACAGTGGTCATCGCGGTCGCCGGGGGCGGCGGTGACTGTGGTGGCGCTGGGCTGTGCCTGGGAGGGGGCGGCCAGCGCGACGCCTCCCAGGGCGAGCAGGGTACTTGCCGCGGCGACGGTGGCGATACGACGGAAGCTGTTCAACGCAGGGCTCCTGGAGGGGTGTTGGGGGTACCTCTGATCGGCAGTGAGGCTTCCCGGCTCCATCGGCCGATGCACGCCGCACCCCGTACGGGCAGGGGCGCGTGGGAGCCCGGCAGGGGCGTGCCCGGAATGCGGGATCAGCCCGTCCCTGTCGCGGCCGGTGATGAATACGCGCATGGGCGGCACCCCTCAGATTGTTGCAGGCGCGGACTATCCTTCTTGAATTTAGTAGGCGTGTGCAATGAGTTTGGGTGAAGGTCGAGTCGGAGCCCGTGTCGGCGGAGGCTTGGATATGTACTCTGTTGATGCCGGTTATGTTGCTTCAACAAGGGTGGTGGCGATGAGTCTGACCACGATCGATCTCGATGACGAGGCGCTGGCCGAAGCGATGCGGGTGTCTGGGATAAGGACCAAGAAGGAGGCGGTGAACACCGCTCTCAGGGAGTTCACCGAGCGGCACCGGCGCATCGCCGCTCTGGAGCGGTACGCGGGACTCGCGGAGACCTGGGACTACGAGTCCTGGGAGCGGCGTCATACGGCAGAGAAGCGCGGCGGCGGGCGGTGATCGTCCGGTATGTCATTGATTCGTCCGCGCTCTGGCGCATTCAGCGCGACAAGCAACTGCGTGCGGCCTGGACCGAAGTGATCGGCAACGGGGCGGTGGGCTCCTGCCAGCCGCAGCGTGCCGAGTTCAAGAGCTCGGCACGTGATCGTGGCGAGTACGACGCGATGACCGAGATGTTTGCCGACCTCTACCCGGATGTGTCCATACCCAAGAACGCCTGGCAGTGGGTCGAGGCCGCCCAGTACCGGCTCACCCAACAGGGAGAGCACCGCGGCCTGTCGGTTGTCGACTTACTGGTTGCGGCTGTTGCGGCGCATCACGGTCTGACGGTGCTGCACGATGACAACGACTTCGCGACGATGGCCCGATGCGCGCAGGACCTGCGTGAGCGGAGTGTCCACAACGTTCCCGGTTGACCGGGGGTGAGTGGGGAGATACCGCGTCGCCGGCGGCGTACCCTGCCGCCGGTCACTCGGCGACGGGCCTGTCTGCCGCCCCGGCGGACGGCTTATCCTGATGGCCCGTGCGGGGGGACGGTCCTGCCCGCGTAACCGGGAACAACGGGGAGGCGGGCGCCGTGGAGTGGTGGTGGATCTTCATCGCCATCGGCCCTGTCGGGGCTGTCGCACACGCATTCCGCGATACCGCCCGCGAGGCGCTGCGCACCCGCCACAAGCGCAAGCTGCAGCTGATGGAGGCCAAGCACAAGGAGCGCACGGAACTGGAGGCGGCGGAGAAGCCCCCGGCACCGGTGTGCGGTTGTGGGCACCACCTTGCCAAGCATGACAAGCAGGGCAAGTGCCATGAGACGGTCGAGGTGGCCATCGCCTGGGACGCGGAGAAGAAGCCGGTCCGCTATGAGCCGGGCCGGTGCAACTGCCAGCAGTACGTGGGCCCGCAGCCGCTGACGACGTTCTATGCGGAAGAGCTCACGGATCTGGGGTGAGGTCGGGTCAGGGGAGCAAGGGCGAGGTGTCGAGGGGAGGATAGGGGGCCGGGAGCGGGAGCTTCTGACCGAGCTCGACTTCCGTCTTGGTGATGTAGTGCGCTTCGGCCAGGTCTGCTGCTCGATCGGGCTCGGAGAAGACGTATGCCTTGCCGTCCTTGCGGTGGATGAGCACATAGACGGGGACTCCGGCGGCGGCGTAGCCGCGGTATTTGGGCCCGGTATCCGTCTCGTGGCTGCTGGAGGCGATCTCGCCTACGAGGGCGAGGAGCTCCATGGAGTACCAACCCTTGTGAATCCTGCAATATGCCTCGTCCAACTCGGTGGGCCTGCGTCGCAGGATGTGGAAGTCGGGGATGGCCAGAGCACTGGTCTCGTCGCCCTTTTCGTTCTTCGCTCCGGTACGGAATCCCATGCCGATGCCAGTGAGCCGGACTCCTGACGAGCGCAGCTGGTGGGACAGCTCCATGGCGCCATCGTTGTGGTGGAAATCCGGCTGCGGTGGCACGACCGCCATCCCCTCGAAGTACTCGGGTCGAATCGGCACATCCGCTGCCTCTTCAAACGCAATCAGCAGATCGATGGGGTCCTGCGGCTTGTGCACCGGCTCGGTGATGGGATCGGCGGTCATCGCTGTCCTCCCTTGTCGCTCATGCCAGGCCACGCCCGCGCAGGCTGCCCCAGCAGCATCGTCGGCGCACCCGCCACCCGGGTAAGGACGATCACACAGGAGTTCATCCCTTTGAGTCTGAGCCTCTTGCGCAGCTCCTCCGGCTCGATCGCCGAGCCCCGCTTCTTGATGACGGCGACGCCGATCTCGCGTTCGCGGACAAGGGCCTTGAGTCTCTTGAGGTTGAAGGGGAGCACATCCGTGATCTCGTATGCCGACGCATGGGGCGTCGGGTGGGGTTCGTCGCCGGTCACATAGGCGATCGTCGGGTCGATCAGGCCGCCGCCCAGCTCGTCCGCGACCTCCGCGACCAGGTGTGCGCGGATCACCGCGCCGTCCGGCTCGTAGAGGTAGCGGCCCACCGGGCGGACGGGCGGGTCGGGCAGGCCGCGGGCGGTCAGGGTGGCGCCGCCGGGCAGCAGGGTGGCCCGGCGGGTGCCCGGCTCGGTGCCGAACCAGAGGACGGCCTCCTTGACGTCACCGCCGTCCGAGATCCACTCCGCTTCCGCGTCGTCGGGGATCGCCTCGTGCGGCACACCGGGGGCGATCTTGAGGGCGGCGTGCGGGGCCTTGCGGGCCGCCTCGATCGCCCAGGAGAGCGGGGGCGAGTACGCCTCGGGGTCGAAGATCCGGCCACCGGTCTTCGATGCGCCGCGCCGCGCCGGGTCGACGAAGACCGCGTCATGGGGCGCGGTGTCGATCTCGGTCACATCGGCGCAGCGCACCTCGATCAGGTCGGCCAGGCCCAGTGCGGCCGCGTTGGCCCGGACCACCTCGCAGGTCAGCGGATCGCGGTCGACGGCGAGGACGGAGACCCCCGCCCGGGCGAGGGCGATCGCGTCGCCGCCGATGCCACAGCACAGGTCGGCGAGGCGCCGCACGCCCAGCGCGGCGAAGCGCCGGGCGCGGTGGGCGGCGACGGAGGCGCGGGTCGCCTGCTCGACGCCGTTGGGGGTGAAGAACATCCGGCACGCGTCGTCCGCGCCGAACTTCACGGCGGCGCGCTGCCGCAGCCGCGCCTGCCCGAGCGCGGCGGACACCAGCTCGGCGGGGTGCTCGCGGCGCAGCCGGGTCGCGGTGGCGAGCTCCCGGGCGGGGTCGTAGGCGCGCAGCTCGTCGAGGAGCCGGCGGCCCTCCTCGGTGCGGAGGGCGGCGAAGGCGGCGGTCGGGGAGTTCGGTGCGGACACGGGGCTCATTGTCGCCGAGCGCCATTACCTCGGTGGTAATCGACGGCCGGGGCGGTGCCGGGACAGCATCGGGCACTCACCGACTCGAGGAGATCGCCATGACCACCGAGGCCACCCGTGCGACCGTCCAGGACTTCCTGGCCCTCCTCGGCGAGGGGGACCCGGAGCGGATCGGGGCCGCGTTCGCCGAGCAGGTCGACTGGGTGATCGCGGAGAACCCGGCCGCCCCGTGGATCAAGCCCCGCTCGACGCGCGCGGATGCCGTCGCCCACTTCCGGGAGCTGGCCGAGGGCGTGGCTCCGGACCCCGCCCGGACCGGGATCCACACGGTCGTGGTGGACGGTACCGAGGCCGTGCTGCTGGGCTTCCTCGCCGGGCAGGTACGGGCCACGGGCAAGCCGTATGAGGGGCCGTTCGCCATGCGGCTCACCGTGCAGGACGGGCTGATCACCCGCTACCACCTCTGCGAGAACAGCCTTTCGGTCGCCGAGGCGTGCACCCCCTGAGGTGTCGGCGCAGCCGGGAACCGGGGGCGGCCGCGGACAGCGCCCCGGGGCCGCCAAGTGGCCGCTTCCGGTTTGGGGCACCGAGCCCGCCTGGCACCAGTTCTCTGTGCGGCGGTCACGGATCTGGCGGCGGGGTGCGGGTGGTTCGGGGGGCGCCCGCCCGGCTTCGAACGCATGCACAAGAATCGGTCGGGTGACCTTGTTGACCACGCTGCCCTCGCTGCCCTCGCTGGTCTCGCTGCCCTCGCCTCGTATTGCCAGGGCCGTACCCGCCGGTGCCGCGGCCCTGCTCCTGGCCGGCCTGCTCTCCGGGTGTTCCGGCTCCTCGTCCGGCCCCGGCAAGGCGGAGCGGAGCGCGGCCCCGGCCGCGACCGGCGGCACCACCGCCGGTGCCCCGCCCGCCGCCGACGCCTACCGCCGCTGGGGCCTGGACAAGTCGCTCGCCGCGCCCCCCGAGCCGCCCGCGACCCGGCTGACGCAGCACGCCAAGGGGGGCGCCCCGCAGATCGTGCGGCGGGTGCCGACCAAGGACAAGGTCGTCTTTGTGACCTTCGACGACGGGGCGGAGAAGGATCCCGAGTTCGTGAAGATGGCCAGGGACCTCAAGCTGCCCTTCACGATGTTCCTGACGGACAACATCGCCCGCGCCGGACGCGGCTATGGCTACTTCGGCCAGTTGCGCGCCCTGGGCAACGGCGTCCAGAACCACACCCTCACCCATCCCAATCTGCGCACCCTGTCCGCCGGGGCGCAGAAGCACGAGATCTGCGGGCAGCAGGAACAGCTGGCGAAGCGGTTCGGCAAGCCGCCGGAGCTGTTCCGTCCGCCGTATGGCAACTACAACGAGCAGACCCTGGCCGTGGCGGGCGGCTGCGGGGTGAAGGCGGTCGTGCTGTGGGAAGCCACCATGCAGATCAACGACATGCGCTACGCGGAGGCGGGCGGGCTGCGTCCCGGGGACATTGTGCTGGCGCATTTCCGGGGGCCGCAGGAGCTGAAGGGCACCTCGATGACCAAGATGGTGACCAACATGCTGCGCAGCATCCAGCGGCAGGGTTTCACGGTGGCGCGACTGGAGGACTATGTCTGAGCGGGGCCGGCCGGGTGCGGTCCGCGGCGGCGCGAATTGGCACTCCGCTTGACCGAGTGCTAAGCGCGTCATAGTCTCGGCTTCGTTGGCACTCTCCACCGGTGAGTGCCAAACACAGCGACGGGCAGGTCCGGCACCCGCGACGACGGATCCACCTGGTCGCCACCCTCAGACAGTTAACCCCGTGAGATCTCCGAAGGGGGAGGTCGGATCGTGACGACCGCCAGCTCCAAGGTTGCCATCAAGCCGCTCGAGGACCGCATTGTGGTCCAGCCGCTGGACGCCGAACAGACCACGGCCTCTGGCCTGGTCATCCCGGACACCGCGAAGGAGAAGCCCCAGGAGGGCGCCGTCCTCGCCGTGGGCCCGGGCCGCTTC
This sequence comes from Streptomyces xingningensis, assembly GCF_054957865.1. Classification (NCBI taxonomy): domain Bacteria; kingdom Bacillati; phylum Actinomycetota; class Actinomycetes; order Kitasatosporales; family Streptomycetaceae; genus Streptomyces; species Streptomyces xingningensis. The sequence continues at coordinate 1,981 of NZ_JBDJPF010000031.1, read as the reverse complement.
GAGAACGGCGAGCGCCTGCCGCTCGACGTCAAGGTCGGCGACGTCGTGCTCTACAGCAAGTACGGCGGCACCGAGGTGAAGTACAACGGTGACGAGTTCCTCGTCCTCTCGGCTCGCGACGTCCTCGCGATCATCGAGAAGTAATTCACCCAAGGCTTCCGAGACTTCGAAGCTTTTGTGCAGCTGCGCCCCTGGTTCCCGCGTTCAACGACCGGGCGCCCGGGGCGCAGCTCGTTTGTAGATACGGCGAAGGACACATAACCCATGGCCAAGACCCTGAAGTTCGATGAGGACGCTCGTCGCGCCCTTGAGCGCGGCGTCAACAAGCTTGCCGACACCGTGAAGGTGACGATCGGCCCCAAGGGCCGCAATGTCGTCATCGACAAAAAGTTCGGCGCCCCCACCATCACCAACGACGGCGTCACCATCGCCCGCGAGGTCGAGCTCGAGGACGCGTACGAGAACCTGGGCGCCCAGCTCGTCAAGGAGGTGGCGACCAAGACCAACGACATCGCGGGTGACGGCACCACCACCGCCACCGTGCTGGCCCAGGCGCTGGTCCGCGAGGGTCTGCGCAATGTCGCCGCGGGTGCCTCCCCGGCCGCGCTCAAGAAGGGCATCGACGCCGCGGTCAAGGCCGTCTCCGACGAGCTGCTCGCGACCTCCCGCCCGATCAACGACAAGGCGGACATCGCCGCCGTGGCCGCGCTGTCCGCCCAGGACAAGCAGGTCGGCGAGCTGATCGCCGAGGCGATGGACAAGGTCGGCAAGGACGGCGTCATCACCGTCGAGGAGTCCAACACCTTCGGCCTGGAGCTCGACTTCACCGAGGGCATGGCCTTCGACAAGGGCTACCTCTCGCCGTACATGGTCTCCGACCAGGAGCGTATGGAGGCCGTTCTCGACGACCCGTACATCCTGATCCACCAGGGCAAGATCTCCGCCATCCAGGACCTGCTGCCGCTGCTGGAGAAGATCATCCAGGCGGGCGCCTCCAAGCCGCTGCTGATCATCGCCGAGGACGTCGAGGGCGAGGCGCTCTCCACCCTCGTCGTCAACAAGATCCGTGGCACCTTCAACGCCGTGGCCGTCAAGGCCCCCGGCTTCGGTGACCGCCGCAAGGCGATGCTCGGCGACATGGCCACCCTCACCGGTGCCACCGTCATCGCCGAGGAGGTCGGCCTCAAGCTCGACCAGGTCGGCCTGGATGTGCTGGGCACCGCCCGCCGCGTGACGATCACCAAGGACGACACCACCATCGTCGACGGCGGCGGCAACTCCGCCGACGTCCAGGGCCGCATCGCCCAGATCAAGGCGGAGATCGAGTCCACCGACTCCGACTGGGACCGCGAGAAGCTCCAGGAGCGCCTCGCCAAGCTGGCCGGCGGCGTGTGCGTCATCCGCGTGGGCGCGGCCACCGAGGTCGAGCTCAAGGAGAAGAAGCACCGCCTGGAGGACGCCATCTCCGCGACCCGCGCCGCGGTCGAGGAGGGCATCGTCTCCGGCGGTGGCTCCGCCCTCGTCCACGCCGTCAAGGTGCTGGACGGCGGCCTGGGCAAGGAGGGCGACGAGGCCACCGGTGTCGCCGTGGTCCGCCGCGCCGCCGTCGAGCCGCTGCGCTGGATCGCCGAGAACGCCGGCCTGGAGGGCTATGTCATCACCTCCAAGGTGGCCGAGCTCGACCAGGGCCAGGGCTTCAACGCCGCCACCGGTGAGTACGGCGACCTGGTGAAGGCCGGCGTCATCGACCCGGTCAAGGTCACCCGCTCCGCCCTGGAGAACGCCGCCTCCATCGCCTCCCTGCTGCTCACGACCGAGACCCTGGTCGTCGAGAAGAAGGAGGAGGAGCCCGCCGAGGCCGGTCACGGCCACGGTCACTCCCACTGAACGAACCGATGAACGAACCGAGGCCCGGCACCCCGAAGGGGACCCTGTTGGTTAATCCGGGCCTTGCTGTTTCGCCCCGTCGATCTTCTGGTCG